>CAZBSR010000117.1:0-4458 GCA_964494575.1 uncultured Methylophilaceae bacterium
CCCTTGTCCCCCAGACAAGTACGCTACCAGGCTGCGCTACGCCCCGAACCGTTGCCGCCAGCCATTAGAGCGCCATGCAGCAAGCCCTGTATTATAGCGGAAAAGCCTAAACCGAATGAAAAATAAAGCTGGAGAAAAACGGGAACGCAGGGGAAATAAACAGGCTAATGGGCAGCCGTATCAAGCAGGGTAATCAGCTCGCGCAATTCCGCACGCAGGGCAGGGATATCAATATCGCCAGATGACAGGCCATGAAGCTGCTCCGCCTGGCCATGATTAGCGGCCGACGTTGCAGAGTGTGCCCTGACTTCATGATCCTCGAGGCGGTTGCGCGCACCACTGATGGTAAAGCCTTGCTCATACAACAGCTCGCGAATACGGCGAATCAGCAAAACTTCGTGATGTTGATAGTAGCGGCGATTACCGCGGCGTTTGACGGGTTTTAACTGGGTGAATTCCTGTTCCCAATAACGAAGTACATGTGGCTTCACGCCGCACAGTTCGCTCACCTCTCCGATAGTGAAGTAACGTTTTGCGGGGATAGGCGGGAGCGGTGACTTAAGCGCGTGCTCCGGCATACGCCTCCTCTACCTTGCTCTTGAGCTTTTGGCTGGCGTGGAAGGTTACAACACGTCGTGCAGTAATGGGGATCTCTTCGCCGGTTTTGGGATTGCGTCCGGGGCGCTCGGATTTCTGACGTAATTCAAAATTACCAAAACCGGAAAGCTTTACGCTATCGCCAGCCTCTAATGCAGTCCGGATTTCTTCAAAAAATGCTTCCACCATATCCTTGGCTTCGCGTTTATTCAGACCCACTTGCTCAAACAACAAATCGGCCAAATCAGCTTTAGTTAATGTCATGCCACCCTCTACTTAAATTCTTAGCTTTTCTTCTAAGTTTGTACCATGCTGGTACATTTATTTTCGCAGCTCTGCATCATGTTGGCGCTCAAGCAAATCCAACAGTTTTGCCATCGCCGCATCGGCTTCTGTATCCGTTAAAGTTTTTTGAGTATCTTGCATAAGCACCAGAAATGCAAGGCTTTTTTTGTTTTCCGGGACGCCTTTGCCGCGATAAACATCGAATAATGCGATGTCGTTTATCACCGGAATTTTTGCATCAAGCATCGTATTCAATAACGCTTGAACCGGTAGTTTTTCATCCACTACCACAGCAAGGTCACGCCGGACCGGCGGAAATTTCGGCACTTCCGTATATTGCGGCAGCGCACGCTGCAGTAAAGACCCCGCATCCAGTTCAAATAGCATCGTGTTGCGCGGTAATTGATGCTGCTGCTGCCATTTTGGGTGCAACGTACCCAGCCAACCTATGGCTTTTCCATCCAGCATAACCTGTGCCGACTGGCCGGGATGCAGTGCCGGATGCTGGGCCGGGACGTACTGCGCACGGCCATTGGTCAACAAGTCGATTTCGGCTTTGACATCGAAAAAATCCACTTCACGGCCGGGTTGCGCCCATTGTTCAGGGGCCGCATCACCATACGCCAGGCCGGAGATACGCACAGCCTCATTGTAACAATCACCGGTTTTAAAATATGCCGCACCTATCTCGAATAGGCGCACGCGCTCCTGCTTGCGATTGAGATTATAAACCAGGGCATCGAGCAAGCCGCCCCACAGGCTTGAGCGCATCACGCTCATATTGCTGGCGATCGGGTTCTTGAGCGCAATCGGCGATGTGTTCCCGAGCAGGTCACGCTCCCAGCCCGCATCCACGAAACTGTAACTGACAATCTCCTGATAACCACTAGCAGCTAAGGCGTCCCTCAGCCACGCGCGACCAAGTGCAGTCTCGGAGGCTGGCAGCAGAAGCAAGTCTGCGTGCGGTGCCGTTGCCGGGATATTGTCATAGCCGTGCAAGCGGACAATCTCTTCGATCAGGTCTTCTTCTATGCTGATATCGAAACGGTAGCTCGGCGCAATCACCTCGTAAACATCATTTGCCTGCTGGTAACTGAACCCGAGCTGATCCAGCAGCCTCGCTACAGTAGCGGCATCCAGAGGAATGCCAAGCACAGCGACTAGGCGCGACAGGCGTAAATGCACAGCCTTGCGCTCAGGTAAAGTATGGATCACTTCGGTGACAGGCCCGACCTCGCCGCCGCAGATTTCCACAATCAGTGCACTGGCACGCTCCAGTGCCAGCCGGGTATTGCCGTAATCCACACCGCGTTCATAGCGGAAAGACGAATCGGTGCTAAGCCCCAGACGCCGGCCCTTGCCTGCGATCACAGCGGGCGTGAAGAAAGCGCTCTCAAGAAAGATGTCAGTAGTTGTATCCGATACCGCAGTAGCTTCACCACCCATGATGCCTGCCAGCGCAACAGCGCCGGCGTTATCGGCAATGACCAGCATATCCGGCTGCAATTCGACATTCTGCTGATTCAGCAATGTCAACTGCTCCGCCTTGTTTGCCAGGCGCACCTGCATATCACCCTGCAGCTTGGCAGCATCAAAAGCATGCAGAGGCTGGCCCATCTCCAGTAATACATAATTGGTGATATCAACAATAGCGCTGATACTGCGCAAGCCACTGTAATCAAGGCGGCGCACTATCCAGTCTGGTGTTGCAGCCTGGGCATTGACACCGGTGATCAGGCGTCCGCAATAGCGCGGACAGGCGGCGGGCTCATCCACACGCACCACTTTTTGAAGATCGTTTTTTGCAGCAACCTCACCGACTACTGGCAGGTCGAGTTTGGCGCCGGTAAGCGCTGCTACTTCGCGCGCGATACCGATGATGCTTAAGCAGTCACCCCTGTTCGGTGTAAGTTTAAGCGCGAAAATTGTATCGTCCAGATGCAGGAAAGAACGAATATCCTGCCCCACTGGCGCGCTGCCCGACAGCTCCAGGAGGCCGCTACTTTCCTCGGCCAGCCCCAGCTCTTTTGCTGAGCACAGCATCCCGAAAGACTCAATGCCGCGCACCTTGGCCTGCTTGATCTCAAAACCAGGCAACACGGCACCCACCAAGGCGCATGGTGCCTTGAGCCCCGCTCTGGCGTTGGCTGCCCCACAGACTATCTGTAAAGGCTTGGCCTGGCCAACATCCACCAAACATATTTGCAGGCGGTCGGCATCTGGATGCTTTTCGGCACTGACAATCTGCCCGATGACAACTTGGGTGAACGCTGCTGCAGTTGGCGGGCCCATGCCTTCAACTTCAAGCCCGGCCATGGTCAAGGCATGGTTCAGCTCCTCGCTATCCAGCGCGGGGTTGACGAAAGTACGTAGCCATTTTTCGGAAAATTGCATATTGGTTCTAGCTGAATTGCTTCAAGAAGCGCAGGTCGTTATTAAAGAAATGGCGCAGGTCATTCACGCCATAGCGCAGCATGGTCAGGCGTTCAACACCCAGGCCGAAGGCAAAGCCGCGATATTTCTCGCTATCTATCCCTACATGCCGGAATACTTCGGGGTGCACCATGCCGCAGCCTCCAATTTCGAGCCAGCCGCCATTCCAGCTCATATCCATTTCGGCTGAAGGCTCGGTGAAAGGAAAAAACGACGGGCGAAAGCGCACCTGCAAGTCATCCCGCTCAAAAAAGCGCTGCAGGAAATCCTGCACCACGCCTTTCAGATTGGCAAAGGTAATATCTTCATCGACCCACAAACCTTCGACCTGATGGAACATGGGCGAATGGGTGGCATCGGAATCCACTCGATATACGCGGCCCGGCGCTATGATCTTGAGCGGCGGCCCGCTTTTGTCTTTAAGCGCATTCTGCATGTAATGCACCTGCACCGGCGACGTATGTGTGCGCAGTACGTGGTTGTCATCGACATAAAAGGTGTCGTGCATGGCACGCGCCGGATGATCTTCCGGGATATTCAGTGCAGTAAAATTATAGAAGTCAGTCTCGATTTCCGGTCCTTCGGCCACCGCAAAACCTATGGAGCGAAACAGCGCTTCGATACGCGACAACGTCAGCGACACCGGATGCAATCCGCCCTTGCCGGGACTGCGTGCCGGCAAACTCACATCCAGCGCCTCGCTGGCCAGTTGCTGCGCCTGCTCTGCATTCAGGATGGCGTCCCTGCGCGTTTTAAGAGCTGCCTCAACACCCTGTTTGATGACGTTGATCGCCGCGCCAGCCGCTGGGCGTTCTTCTGCAGAAAGCTTGCCGAGGCCCTTAAGTGACTCCGTCAGCAAGCCGGTCTTGCCCAGGTATTTGGCTTTTGCCTGCTCTAATTCAGTGACCGTGGCGCAGGCGGTAAAATCGCTTTGTGCGTCAAGAATAATTTGTTCTGAATTTTGCATGCTATCTGTCATGGAATTGAATCAACGCACCTGAATTATGGATTTGGGTTATGCATTCGCATCATAGGCTTGAATTATGCCGTAAAAAAAGGAGGCCGCAGCCTCCCTTCTTCAAATTACAAATTAAGCTGTGAGACCGGTCTTTGCCATTTCAACAAATCTGGCAAAAGCAGGTT
>CAZBSR010000118.1:0-4360 GCA_964494575.1 uncultured Methylophilaceae bacterium
TGGACATCACCTGCTCGGGCTGGAATTTCTTGCCGCACCATGAGCCGATGATGATATCCGGCTTGCGCTTGATGACTTGCGATGCATCTGCAATGATGCGGTTTTTGGCCGAGGGCTGGATGGATAGATCGGCAAAGCAATCTTCACCTCCGGCCATTTCTATCAGTTCGCCCACCCAGTGGATGCCACTGATCATTGGTTCATCCCATTCTTCGAAATAGACGACAGGTCTGGCAGGTAGGTAGGCGGCGGTTTCGCGCACGCTGGCAATCGTAGCCGTCAATACTTCGATGAGCCTGTCAGCTTTATTTGATGCGCCTGTCAGGGCACCTAATATAGAGATCATATTCAGTATCTGGGCAACCGAGCGCTGGTTGAAGGCGTGAACTTCCAGGCCGGCCTTGATAAGTGAGGCTGCGATATCGGCTTGCAGGTCGGTACATGTCAGCACCAGATCCGGTTGCAGCTCGATGATTTTATCGATTTTGGCGCTGGTGAAAGCGCCGACTTTCGGTTTTTCCTTGCGTGCGATTGCCGGGCGTGTGGTGTACCCGGAGATGCCCACGATCCGCTCCTGTTCGCCCAGCAGGTAGAGCACTTCGGTGGTTTCGGCAGTCAGGCAGACGATACGTTGCGGGAAATTCATTCGGTGCTTACCCAGCCATTCTCCATGACAAATTCACTCAAAGGGCGCTCTTTCGCCCAACCCTCCTCTGACAGCATGGGGGCTTGGTAAAAAGCCTCCACATGCCCGAGACACAGGATTGCGATAGGCTTGGCATCGGCCGGCATATTCAGTAGTTTCCCCAGCTTAACCGGGTCGAACATGGAGACCCAGCCCATGCCCAGACCCTCGGCGCGCGCTGCCAGCCACAGGTTCTGGATGGCACAGGCAACCGACGCCATATCCATTTCCGGTAACGTCCTGCGGCCGAAGATGTGCTTGTCGCGACGGTCGCATAAAGTCACTACCAGGATTTCGCTGCATTGCAGGATGCCTTCGACCTTGAGCCGCATAAACTCGGCCATGCGCGCCGTATTCTCATATTCGCCTATGGCTTTTGCGGTATTGGCGCGCTCAAGCTGCACCAGATCATGGATCTGTTTGCGGATAGTCGTATCGGTGACACGGATAAAGCGCCAGGGCTGCATCAAGCCGACGCTGGGTGCATGGTGTGCCGCCGCGAGCAGCCTTGCCAGCAGGGCAGGGTCGATCAAGCCGGGTATGAAATGCCGCATATCGCGGCGTTCGGCGATTACCCGGTAGATTGCCGCTTGCTCTGACGGGCCGTATGCATGGGGGCTGGCTGAATATTTAGGCATGAAAAAAGGCCGCACCAGAGTTCTAGGCGGCCTGGGTATCCTTCTGGCGACTAGGCTTTTGCGGATTGGGTAAAGCCTGCATTCCTCAGAACGCGGGCGACAATCCAGATGATAGCAAAGTACATCGCCGCAAAACCCATCCAGCCGGGTAGGTAATTCCAACCGTACTGCATGGTTTCCAGCACGCCATTGTTCGGGAAACGGCCTGAAAACACGTAATAGGTTTGCGTTGAAATGACGAAAGCCAGCAGGGTGGTCAGCAAACTAATAGCTGCATAACGCAGTGGTGCAAAAGCATCGGTTTTAGTCGATAGCCACAAGCCACCAAGCCACATGGCACCATAGGCTGGAATCAGGCCCCAGTAGCCCTCTGTCAGGCAAAAACCCTGTGCAGGGTCCAGAGCGGCCGCGCCGAAGTCTATCACCGTGGCCAGTATGAAGAAGATGGCAAACCAGCCGGCTCGCTTCAGGAACAATCCGCCGAGCAGGAATAGTGCAATGCTGGCGTCAGGCAGCGAGATCGCCGTGAGTACATGGCTGCCGCGCGTGAGCAGCATGAAAAAGGCGATGGCAGCGGCGATGGCCAGATGTTTGGTCGAAGGTAAAAATTTTGATAAAGCGTTCATTGTAGTTCTCCAGATAGAGTCACTCGCATTTAACGGCAGTGCGAGCGGCCCGTTTCAAATTTTGTTAATCATATCATTTTGGCTCAAAGCGCACGCTCACAAATAGATTTGAACCGGGCGTGTCGTATACAAATCCGCCCGCTGCCGGATCGCCATCAAAGGCCAGGGCATAATCCTTGTCGAACAGGTTGTTCAAGCGGGCCTGCAACTTCCAGTCAGGGTTGATTTTATAGTCAGCGGTTACATTGAAGATTGTGTATCCGGCAAGGCGCTGATCGTTGGCGGCGTCATTATAACGTGTAGAAGACGAGATCGCCTCCGCGCCAAGGCGCCAGTCACCCCAATCACGGCTCAGATTTGCACTGGCATGGCGATTTGCGCGCCGCACCAGCAGATTGTCGGTTTCCTCATCCCGGGGTGATTGCACATCCACGCTTCCCTTGAATTGCCAGCTATCCCAGCGTTGGGCGGCGGCGAGCGTCAAACCTGGGATGCGTGCCTTATTGACATTGAATGGGAGAAAGCTTGCGTCAAGAGCAATCAGGTCTCTTATTTTGTTTTCGTATATCGTCAGCGAGGCCATGCTGGTGTTGTCTTCATAGCGTAAGCTGGCCTCCAGGTTGCGCGATTTCTCAGGCTTAAGGTTAGGGTTGCTTGATGGAAACCCGCCAATATCCGGGTAATATAAATCATTAAAACTTGGCGCCTTGAAAGCGGTGCCATAGCTACCGGTTATGCGCCAGTTCTCATTGAAACTATAGCCGTATCCCAGGCTTTCGGTGTCGTTGGTTCCAAATGATGAATTGTGGTCGCTCCGATAATTGGTCTGGAGCGAGTGCTTGCCATAGTTCACCAGATAACCAATTAGGTAACCATCGTTATTGCGCGTGTTTTCCTTAAAGTCGATTGTCGCGTTAACGCGTTCTTCTCGTCGGTCATACAGCAGCGTTAAAGTGCCTAAAGGCAGGTTAACGTCATTTTGCCAGGAATATTGCCGCTGTTTTGTCCTGAAAAGGCTGCGACTGGTTGAGGTAAATGGCCCCAGGGCGGAAAAAGTAACCGATTCGTCCACGCCTTCGCCAAGCCGCAATGTAGACAGCCAATTCGGAGTAAATTGGTTATGGCTGGTAACCGCATAACTTAGCTGGCTTATGTCTGCATTATCTGAAAATCTGGGGTTAAAGGCAGGGAAGAAAGGGTCGATATTAAACCTGTTATCAAATTGCGTATGACCCTCACTGCTTAAAAACTGTATGCCAATGTCATGACCTTCAGCGATTTGCTGCATAAGCGATCCCGAAAACGACAGGTTGCGATAACCATCCTTGTCTTTAAGGTTGGGATTATTCGTCTTCAAGGCCGAGAATCCATCGGTGTCATAGCTGGATGCATTTAAAGAAAAACTAGTGCCTTCAACCTTGCCGCGCACACCTGCTTCTGCGGTTTTGGTGTTATAGGTTCCATAACCTAAGGCAGCATGAAAGTGGGGCTCACCCTCGCCTTTTTTGGTAAAAATCTGGATAACACCGCCAATGGCGTCCGCCCCATACAGACTAGAAGCCGGGCCGCGCACGATCTCTATTTTTTCAATTTGTGCGAGCGGAAGGTTTTCAAATGTGGTGGTGCCTGCCGTGGCGGAGTTAACCCGCATGCCGTCAATGAGTACTACCACATGCCCCGGATTGGTTCCGCGTAAAAATATACCGGAAGTTTTACCTGCCCCGCCATTGCTGGTGATTTCGACACCGGGCTGAGACTGCAGGATTTCAAGGAGCGTCGATTGTCCTGCGCGTTCGATTTCTTCGCTAGTGATAACAGTAACATCGGCGATGACGCTTTCTCTGGACTGAGGAATGCGGCTTGCCGTAACGACGACTTCGCCGGTGCGGATGCTGGCTTGTTCGGCAAAAATGGTAGGGGAGAAAAGCAAGCCGATGAGGCTTGCGATAGCGGTCTTGTTCATACGATTCCTTAATGACATGCGACCCCGCATGTTTTAATCGATAAGGAAACACCGCAAAGCAAAAAACGAAACGAGAGCCCAAAGGCATAGCGTTACACCGTCACCCCGCGGTATTTCCAAGCGTGGTTGTGTAGGCCGGTCTCCGGGCTCACAAGATTTGGTTCATCGCCTTCCCAAGCAATTTATTGCTCAGTGGCATTGAGGATGAACCCACACTTGCTTACCGTTGCGGGGGCAGCACAGGCATTGTTTGCTTGATAATTAAAAAAGCAAACGCACCTGTTTCCCGTTTCACCTAGTCGCGCTATTGAATAAAGCTTGCGACATCGGCACCTAACAACTGCGTTGATTATAAGTTGTGTCTGTAAAAATTCGCAAAATTTGTTTGAGCATGTACTTTAAGTAACATGTTGTAATACTTTCAAAAATCTCTGTTAGCAGTTGACCT
>CAZBSR010000119.1:0-4297 GCA_964494575.1 uncultured Methylophilaceae bacterium
GAGCTTAAGTCTTCGACCAACCACTGAAAACAGACAGCAAACAGACAGCAAACAGGTGGCTTAAGGTATAATTTTCTATCCTAAAAATTCAAAGATTACCGACCCGCCATGCAGCAGCAGTATCCCTTCCGCGACATCGAACAACAGGCCCAGCAATACTGGCAAACCCATCAAAGTTTTGCCGCCAGCGAGGCCACGGCCAAGCCCAAATACTATTGCCTTTCCATGTTCCCTTACCCCAGCGGCAAGCTGCATATGGGTCACGTGCGTAACTACACGATTGGCGATGTACTGAGCCGTTTCCACCATATGCGCGGCTTCAATGTCATGCAGCCTATGGGCTGGGATGCGTTCGGCCTGCCTGCCGAGAATGCAGCCATCCAGAACAATGTGCCGCCCGCCAAATGGACGCGCGACAACATCGCCTATATGCGCAACCAGCTGCAGAGCCTGGGCTTCGCCATAGACTGGAAACGTGAGATCGCCACCTGCGATCCCGCGTATTACAAATGGAACCAGTGGTTCTTTCTGCGCATGCTGGAAAAAGGCATTGCCTACAAAAAAACCCAAGTGGTCAATTGGGACCCGGTAGACCAGACCGTGCTCGCCAACGAACAAGTCATTGATGGCCGCGGGTGGCGCACTGGCGCCATTGTGGAAAAACGGGAGATTCCGGGCTATTACCTCAATATCACGCAATATGCCCAGGAACTGCTGGATGATCTGGACAAGCTCCCGGGCTGGCCCGAGCGCGTGAAGACCATGCAGGCCAACTGGATAGGCAAGAGTACCGGCGTCCGGTTTGCCTTCCCTTATGAGCTGGATGGCAAAGCCGAAAAACTGTGGGTATTCACTACGCGCGCCGACACCATCATGGGTGTGACTTTTGTCGCCGTAGCAGCCGAACATCCTCTGGCGACTTACGCCGCGCAAGATAATCCCGAGCTGGCCGCCTTTATAGAAAAATGCAAAAAAGGCTCAGTGATAGAGGCCGACATGGCTACCATGGAAAAGGAAGGCATGCCTACCGGCGTCTTCGTTCGCCATCCGCTGACTGACGAAAAAGTTGAGGTCTGGATTGGCAACTATGTGTTGATGAGTTACGGTGAAGGCGCAGTGATGGCGGTGCCTGCCCATGATGAACGCGATTTCCATTTCGCGAAAAAATACAACCTGCCGATCAGGCAAAGCATCGCCGTTGCAGGCGAAACTTTCTCCAGCGACATATGGCATGAGTGGTATGGCGAAAAAACACGCGGCGTCTGCATCAATTCAGGCGGTTACGATGACCTGAATTATGAAGCGGCGGTAGATGCCATTGCTGCCGACCTCAATGCCAAAGGACTGGGCGACAAACAGGTGCAATGGCGCCTGCGCGACTGGGGCGTCTCGCGCCAGCGTTACTGGGGCTGCCCCATCCCCATCATCCACTGTGACAGCTGTGGTGACGTACCGGTACCGGACGACCAGCTGCCGGTCGTACTGCCGGAGGACTGCGTACCGGACGGTTCAGGCAATCCGCTCAACAAGCGCGAGGACTTCCTGCATGTTGCCTGCCCACAGTGCGGTGCGCCGTCAAAACGCGAAACCGACACCATGGATACCTTCGTCGATTCCAGCTGGTATTACGCCCGCTACGCCTGCCCGGATAACACCGAGGCGATGGTGGACCAGCGCACCAACCACTGGATGCCGGTAGATCAATATATCGGCGGCATCGAACATGCTATTTTGCACCTGCTGTATTCGCGTTTCTGGACCAAGGCCATGCGCGATATCGGTCTTGTAGATTATGACGAGCCATTCTCGCATTTACTGACTCAGGGCATGGTGCTTAACCACATCTATTCACGCCGCACTGACAAGGGCGGTATTGAATATTTTGCGCCCGAGGAAGTGGAACAAACGCATGACTCAGCCGGCAAGGTAAACGGTGCAAAGCTGCTTGCCGATGGTAAACCTGTGGACTTTCAGGGCATGGGCACCATGTCCAAATCCAAGCGCAATGGCGTGGATCCGCAAGCACTGATTGAGCAGTACGGCGCAGATACCGCACGCCTATTCATGATGTTCGCCGCGCCGCCGGAGCAGACATTGGAATGGTCGGATGCCGGCGTGGAAGGTGCGCATCGTTTCCTCAAGCGCATATGGGCTTTCGCCGAGGCACATCAGGATATAGGCAAGGCCGACATATCGCCGGGCGAGATTTCATCGGATTTGCAGAAGACCCGCAGGGAGATTCATCTGTCGCTGAAACAGGCCAATTTCGACCTTGCCAAACATCAGTTCAATACCGTGGCCTCTGCTGCCATGAAAATCCTGAATGCACTGGAGCGCGCGGCAAGCCAGGATACGGCTGCTAACCCTGTTATCAAAGAAGGATTTTCCCTGCTGCTACGGCTGCTGTCGCCCATCACCCCGCATATCACGCACTCCTTATGGCGCGAACTGGGTTTTGGCGACGATATCCTCCACGCCGAATGGCCGGAACCGCTGGCAGAAGCAATGGTGCAAGATGAAGTAGAGCTGGTCATACAAGTGAACGGCAAACTACGCGGCAGCATGACTGTAGCTCCAACCGCAGACAAGGCCGCGCTTGAAAAGCTGGCGGTTGAGCAGCCGTGTGTTCAAAAATATCTGGAAGGCGGCGTCAGTGTGCGTAAAATAATCGTGGTACCCAACAAACTCATCAACATCGTAGTGGGATAACGTTCATGCCAACTTTCAGACTCGCGCGTCCATATGTCGCCATACTCCTGCTGGCCTGTGCCCTTGCGCTCAGCGCCTGCGGCTTCAAGATGCGTGGTGTAGCCGACCTTTCGTTCACCACTTTATATATCCAGGGCCCCAAGCTCACTATCAGCAAGGATCTGAAAAAATCCTTGAAGGTGAATGGCGTCACTGTAGTCGACCAGCCGGAAAAAGCCGAGCTCCTGCTGGAACTGATGAACGAGTCGACCGAGCAGAACATTCTTTCCCTGAGCGGCCGCGGTCTGGTTCGCGAATATGAACTTTTTTACCGGGTGAACTTCCGTTTGCGTGATCCATCCAGCGAGGTTTGGGGCGATGTACAAAAGATAGAGGGACGTCGCGACTTTTCCTATGACGATAGCCAGTTACTGGCCAAGCAATTTGAGGAAACACGCCTGATTGAAGATATGAAAACGGATGCAGTGCGGGAATTGATGCGGCTTCTGGTCGTACAAAAACCGAAACCCAAAGCGGCTGAATAGAGATTTAGGCCATGCGCCTCCAGCCCCAGCAGCTCACATCACATCTGGAAAAGGGTTTAAAGCCGCTATATACACTGAGCGGCGATGAAGCCTTGGCGCAACGTGAATGCCTGGATGAGATTCGCGCGGCTGCGCGCAAGGACGGCTTCGATGAGCGCACCAGCCTGACGGTGGATCGCTATTTCGACTGGCAGAAAATCTCGTTTTTCGGTCAATCCACTTCCCTCTTTGCCAGCAAACGTCTGCTCGAAATCAACATCCCCACCGGCAAGCCGGGGCTGGAAGGCGGCAAGGCGCTACAGGCTGTCGCCGCGAAACCAATGCCGGATACGGTGGTCATCATTATCCTGCCAAAAGTCGACTGGAAAGACCAGAAAAGCGCATGGTATTCGGCGCTTGAGCAAGCCGGCGTATTCATGGCACTGGAAGAAGTGGGGGCACAGCAACTGCCGCAATGGATCGCCAAAAGACTGGCATTGCAGAACCAGAAAACCGATGCACAAACACTGGAATTCATCGCCCACCAAGTGGAGGGAAACCTGCTTGCCGCGCATCAGGAGATCCAGAAACTGGGCCTGCTTTACCCTGAAGGGGTACTCGCAAGCGAGTCCGTGCGCGAGGCCGTTTTGAATGTCTCGCGCTATGATGCTTTTCAGCTTGGCGAGGCGGTACTGGCGGGTGATAGTGAGCGTACTGTGAGAATACTGCAGGGACTGCAGGACGAAGGCGCGCAGCCGGTAGCGGTAATGAGCCCGCTCATCTGGGTGCTACGCCCGCTGGTCAGGATGAAGCATGCTGAAGCGCGCGGTGAAAGCATTTCCGCTGCAATGCAGGCGGCCAAAGTCCGTTACAATCAGCAGGCATTATTCCAGCGTGCGGTGGCGCGCTTGAGTTTGCGGCAGCTCCAGGCCGCGCTACATAAGCTCGCGGAAATTGACCGCACCGCCAAGGGCCTCATCAAAGGCGATGCATGGCTGGAAATTTCGCGTTTATGTTTCGGTCTGGCTAAAATAGGCGCGCGCAAGGTTCGATGAAAAACGCACGATGAAATTAGGCCCGCGAAG
>CAZBSR010000120.1:0-4294 GCA_964494575.1 uncultured Methylophilaceae bacterium
GTGGTTGGCGCCCTGATCCTGTCTATCCCGATATCGGTTTATTCCAGCCGCGTTTCGCTGGGACGTTTCATGAAGACACTCCGTTTCTTCATCATTCCCGAAGAGGCACAGCCGCCGCAGGAATTGCGCTGGGTGCAGCAGAACATCAGGATGAGCCAGGATGAGCATGGTTTTGTGGATGCCGTGACTGATCCCACCGTGAATGCGTTGGCCTGCATGTTTGGCAATTCGCGTCCGCACCAGGCTAAAACTATCAGCAACTATCGCTTGCGGCTGGCTCATACCGCTCTGGAAAAAGGACCTGCCGCCTTATCAGCCAAGCAGAAGATGGTGCTGCTGAACGACCCTCAGGCTTTATCCTGCCTGCACTTTAATGTGTGGACATCGGATACCGCCCATCCAAACTGGTCGTCCGTGGAACCGAAGCCCAGCCTGACTGCAAATGTAAGCCCAGGAAGGCTATCGCCAGTTCCGCTACTTGCGGGTTAGCCCGGCAGTTGCACTGATTAGCCTGGGCGCCCGTCCGGTCTTGGCTTCCAATATATGGGCAGGTACTTGCAGGACCATAAACCAAAACATGCCAGCCAGATAAGGCCTGAGCATAGTTGGAGATGGCCGCGCAGCGTAAAACTCAGCCCCGGCAGTTCTGCAACAATGCGCAATATCGGCGCGAGCTGAAAAACAAGGAATATGCCCCAGGTTGTGCGGTCGATATTGAGCGCTCTGCCGGAGTGCCCAAGTGTGACGCGCGTAACCATCGCCAGCAGCATGGAGCCAAAATAACCGAGGGTCAGCGCATGCAGCGGCGCTTTGGCAAGAAACAGCTGGTCGGTCGCCAGCAACGCTAGGCTTTGTCCGGCGTAGAGGAGGAAGACGACGCCCAGCCATGCGAACCCGATATGCAATACCGCCAGAATAGGCGTAGCCAGCGTCGCCCTTAATTGCCAGGCCAACGTCAGGTATATAGCGCAGGCCGCCATGGGTAGATCCACCAGCCACGTCCATTGCGGCACGCCGTTCAACTCCAGAATCGCATGCGTTAGAGCACCTGCGGGGACCAGTGCAAGTGCCCAGCCTGGTCTGACGACTTTGTAACCAGGGATCACGTTGGCCGAGAAAAATGGAATCATGCGGTGGCTCACAGCAAAAAATATCGGCAGCAACAGGAGCCAGATGCCGCCCACCTTGGCGAGGGCTACCAGATGCGCTTCAGCGCTGGCAAATCCGGCGATCAGCAGCCATCCCACTACCAGCACCACAGATGTAATGGCAGCGTGGCGCTTGTCCGGGCTTGTAGCCCGCGCATAGACGCCCAGAAGGGCGTACAGACCCATTGCCCAACCGCCCAGGTATATCACCAAAGACAGCGTCAGCAGGGGCTTGCCGACGACGAGTCCTATGTAGAAAAGTATGATTCCCACAGCCAGCAGCAGGAAGGCCGTCACGTAATGCCTGCGTTTGACTTCCTCGCCATTCATCCAGCGCGGATAGGTCGTCATCAGGAAGCCGAAAATAAACAACGGGAAGAAGCCGTAGATCATAATAAAAGCATGGGCGTCGGCAGGCTGGATAGACCAGGTTATCGGCGTATAAAAGCCGCCATAGCGGCCTCCCAGGTCGGCCATCCACCAGGCTAGCGTAAGCAAAGACTGCATTACGCCGGCAAAGAAGAACATGCGGTGCGGTGCAGAAGAGAATACGGCCCAGTTTTTATGTGCCGGGCAATTGCCGAGCAGTCTGGTGAGCAGATTTGTTTTCATATGCAAGCGTGTTAAACCTTTCAATTCCTATAGGCAGGATGATAGCGAGCCATGATAAAGACAAAAACCACTTGGGCGAAAAACACGCCTGCAGTAATAGCTGCCACCATCCAGCCGATTTTGTAGCCTAGCCCGGCCAGTACCCCGCTCGCCAGAAAAATCAATCCTCGCAGTCCGCCGCCGAATTGCAGATTTTTTCTGGCTACCTGGTGCCAGGCTGTTTGCTTCCCGGGTTGCAACCAAAGCGGCAGCAAATGGCTGACCGCACCGGTTACCAGCGGCATGAGGAAAGCGATAATGAATGCCGCAACAGGATTTAGATTCGAATGCTGGAGGGCGTGAGCTGTACCAAGTATCAGCACGATCAAATATCCTGCCAGGGCCGCTGCGAGCGCAGGAGCAGCGCCATGCGGCGCGAATATTTCTCTGGCATATAGCTTTACCCATGATCTTGCTATATCAAATGCCGGGATTACCAATATAGCCAGCCCCGCCCAAGCTATTACAGGCTGCCATGCGGCGCCGAAAGCGATGAACACAGTGCCTGCCACTACCCATTTCAGGTGGCGGAGCATACGCATCACTACTGCAGGATCAGGTCGTTGCGTAACAGTGGGAAGCAATACCTGCAGGGTGCCCAGTGCAGTGATGCCGATAAACCCAAGCGTATTGAGATGCAGGTGAAACAGGCGTAAAGCGGTGCGTTGACCAGGAAGAAAGTAAATCATGAGGATGGCACCCAGCGCCATGAATAGGCACGCCATGCCCGCCAGATACCAGCTGAGGCATGGGTGCGGCTTGCCGATTGCATGGCGGCCCAGGCGGCATGCCCAATAACCGAGGCTGGCCACCGACATGATCACGATTGCGGCCGCAATATATTGGCCATGCCATATAGCCCCTGGAGATACGAAATGACCGGTCACCATTACCCCGCCTGTCAGTGCAGCAAGCGGCAGGGCAGGGATGATACGGCCAGGGTTTTTACTGTGGGCCAGAACCGGTATGAAGTACACCATGGCGGCCAGAATCAATGGCACGATGCCTATGGCAAAAACGATGTGATAGCTGACAACCACCGCGTTTCCCGGCTTCAGGGCGAGAAGGAGAGATGCGGCGGCGAATGCCAGCAGAACAACCGTGACTTGAAGCGGCAGCATGATCTGCGCGCCTGGCTTAAGTGCGCAAACCTAGGTGCGTACGAAATCGATCACGATCTGGCCGGGATCCCTTTGCACATAATCGATCATGACATTGTCGCCATAGCGCTGCCCGATTTGGTTCAGCAAGGGCAGAGGGTCATGGTCATTGACGAAGCGCATGGTCTCGCCGCTGTTCAGCGCATCAAGTGCGCCGAAAATGGCTGCATGGCGGAAGCGCTTGGCAATGCCGCGCGCATCGAATGCATAGATCTGTTCGGGAAGCAGATGAAGATGAGTTTGAGACATATATTTCCTTTCATGATTAGCGCTATATTACGTAGCGTTATTTACAATAGATTCATTACAGACTAAACACATTGAGTGCACCGCCGCCAGGAGCAGCGTTGTAGTGCACCAGGTCGGCATAGCCGCCAGCAGCGCCCAAGGCATCTGTCGGATTGGTCAATCCCATATTCATCGCTACGGCAGCCCAACCGCCGATACCGGACAGTACACCAACATATTGTTTACCCTTGTGGCCGTAACTGAATGAGTTACCCACTACGCCCGAGCCAACCTGGAATTTCCACAGCTCTTTACCGGTATTGGCATCTACGGCTTTTTCCCAACGATCAAGCGTTCCGTAGAACACCAGGTTCGAAGCAGTTGTTAAAGCACCGCCCCAGGCTGAGAACTTCTCTTTGTTGTACCACTTGGCCTTGTTGGTCATTGGGTCATAAGCAGCGAAGCCGCCCATTACACCGTCAGGACCCGGGAACATGGTCACACTGGCCCCCACCCATGGCTGGCCGGCTACATATTTCGATTCGATCGGCTCATAGGTCATGCAAACGTGGTTGAGTGGACTGTACATCAGGCCGGTCTTGGGTGAGTAGGCAGCCGGTTGCTGATCCTTGGTACCCAAGGCGGCAGGGCAGATACCCTTGGCATCGTAGTCCTGATGTGTTGTGTACTTGGCATCTTTTTGCGGCACACCAGTCTTAATATCCACGCCGGTAGCCCAGTTAACGAACGGATGGACCTTTTGTGCAGCAACCAAAGTACCGTTGCTGGCCAGCCAGGTGTACGCAAAACCATTACGGTCATGGTGCCATGCGTAGGTCTTGCCACCCTTGTCGAACAGGATGACTTCATTCACACCGTCATAATCCCACTCGTCATGTGGCGTCATTTGCATGCCCCACCTAGCCATACCAGTGTCAAGATCACGTGCGAACACGGTCATAGACCACTTGTTGTCGCCAGGACGTACATCCGGGTTCCACACCGAAGGATTGGCGGTGCCGTAGTAGAGCAGGTTGGTCTTGGGGTCATATGGCCACCAGCCCCACACCGAGCCCCCGCCGTTTTGCCAGCCATCCTTGACTGCTT
>CAZBSR010000121.1:0-4264 GCA_964494575.1 uncultured Methylophilaceae bacterium
ATTGCCAGTTCGCCTCGGAAAAGAAATTCGACTTGACTTTATCGGCCTCGAATTTCGTCTGAGTAACATCGCGCAAGTCCCAGCCGGCATCGCCTTCAAACCGGGCGCTTTTGGCGCTGCTGATGGTGCGCAGGTGAAACTCCGGGTCAAACTCATAAATATTGATATTGAGTAACCTGCTATCCAGGGACACTTCTTCCACATTAACAAAACTGTTGCCGTCCTTTACCCACAGGCCGGAGCGGAAGTCCTGCGCGATGACGGAATCGGTGGCCTGGATACGCAGGCGCTGCGCTGTTTTTTCACTGTATGGCGTCACCAGTTCACCTACCACAAAGGTAATCAGGGCAAAAATAAGCCCGATACGCAGTAGCGACCAGGCAATGCTGCTGACCGAGATGCCGCTTACGCGCAGGATGATGAGCTCGGAATGCCTGGAAAACTGTCCCAATGCGTACATGGTGCCTACCAGAACAGCGACCGGTACTACCTCATATACATGGCCTGGCGCACTCAGTAGTACAAATAGCAGGATTTTGGCAAGGCCGTATTCTCCCTTGCCGATACTTTCAAGCTCCTGGATCAGATCAAAGAAGGAAAACATGGCCAGCAGCGCGAGCATTACCAGCAGAATGCTGAAAATGATTTCCTGGGTCAGGTAGCGATTAACAATTTTCATGATTGCCCCGCTCCCGATTTGGGCAATTTAGGCCAGGACAAAACAGGCAGCAGGGTAAGCCCGAAAAGCCGGCGATAAAACAGGTAGGCAGTGAGCAGCAGGAAAAAGAGATGCACCGGCCACAAGCCGATCACGGGATCCACCTTGCCTTGCGATACCCAGGCCTGCATGATGCTCAGCAAATTGTTGTAGATGATATAAATCATCACGGCCATCATCAGGTTAGCGGAGCGACCGGAACGCGGGTCGACAAAACTAAGCGGGATGGCCAGCAGAACCAGTATGAACGCTGAAATCGGCATCGCCAGGCGCCATTGTATTTCAGCGATACCGCCGCGCGTATGGTTTTTCAGCAGCTCGAGGCTAGCTTTGGATTGAGTACTCGGCGCCTGCTGCTTGACCTCGGCCGGTTCGATGCGAATGGCGTAGCGCTCAAATTCGGTGGTGGTAAATTCAGGCGTGTTCGGTTTGCCTTCGTAGCGCCGCCCATTTTTCATGACCAGAAAGCTGTCGCCGTTGGCCGCTACATTGCGGCTACCCTCGTTGGCCACCACGATGCCCAAACGCTGATTCTGGATGGATTGGACGAAAATGTTTTTGACTATATTTCCCTGTTCGTCAAAGCTTTCGACGAAATATACGCGGTCAGAGCCGCGTGATTCCTTAAACACGCCCGGACTGATGCTGCTGAGCTCGTCGCGGCTCTTTAACTGGTCGCGGAAATCGTCGCTTTTGTGGGTTGCCCAGGGCGTAACGAACAGGCTGAGAAATGCAATCATGGCAATGATAGGCAAGGAAAACATCAGCACCGGGCGGATCCAGTTGGATATGCTCATGCCGGAACTGAACCACACGACCATCTCGCTATCGCGATACCAGCGTGACAGGGTAAGCAGCACTGAAAGAAATATGGTCAGGGAAAGCAGCATGGGCAGGAACCTGAGCAGGCTGAAGCCCAACAAAGTATTGATTGCGTCACTCGCCAGGCTGCCGGCGGCCGCAACGCCAATGTAATAAGCGACCCGTTGTGCAATGACGATCCCTACCAGGATGACGAAACCGCCGATTGCGGTACTGACCAGCTCTTGCAGTAATGAACGTTTAAAGAGCATAAAATATAGGGTTATATGATTTTGATTTAGTGCAAAAACGCAGGATAATTCAAGAAGGTTAATCAAAAGGACATGTTGATGGAATTTAGCATAAAAACCGGTAATCCGGAAAAGCAGCTTAATGACTGCGTTATTGTGGGTGTATTTGAATCGAGCAAACTATCTGCCGCCGCTGCAACCGTGGATGCAGCATCCAATGGCTATTTAACCGCAGTTCTAAAGCGCGGCGACATGGAAGGCAAGCCGGGAAGCAGCTTGCTGCTGCAAAGCGTCCCAGGCACTTCAAGCGCGCGCATCCTGCTGGTGGGCCTGGGCAAGGAGCGTGAATTTCGCGAGAAAGAATACCGCCAGGCAATTAGAACATCGCTCAAGGCCCTGAGCAGCAGCGGCGTCAGCAGCGTCACCAGTTTCCTGGCCGAATTGCCGGTCAAGAAGCGCGATATCGCCTGGAAAGTGGCGCATCTGGTTGAAGCGGCACTGGATGTGGCCTATCGCTTCGATCAAATGAAGGGCAAGGCCGCCAGGGCAAAAGCGGAGTCCGCTAAGAAACTGGCCAAGCTGGTGATAAACGTATCGCGCAGTGAAGTTAAAAGCGCCGAAGAGGGCCTCAAGCAAGGCCTGGCTATTGCCTCCGGCGTGCATTTTGCCAAGGATCTGGGCAATTTTCCGCCCAATGTATGTACCCCCACTTATCTTGCTGAGCAGGCATTGGCGCTGGCCAAAAGCTACGGTACAACGGTCGAAATCCTCGACCAAGCGCAAATCGAGAAGCTGGGCATGGGCTCCTTCCTTGGCGTGGCGCAGGGCAGCCGTCAGCCGCCCAAGCTGATCGTGTTGCAGCATAAAAAAGGCAAGAAGAATGACAAGCCGGTGGTACTGGTAGGCAAAGGTATCACCTTTGATACCGGCGGCATCTCCATCAAACCGGGCGCCGATATGGATGAGATGAAATACGATATGTGTGGTGCGGCCAGCGTGCTGGGCACCTTCAAGGCGATTGCTGAAATGGGTTTGCCCTTGAACGTCGTCGGCATTATCCCGACATGCGAAAATATGCCGGATGGAAACGCCATTCGGCCGGGTGATGTACTTACCAGCATGTCCGGCCAGACTATTGAAGTATTGAATACCGATGCGGAAGGCCGTTTGATCCTGTGTGATGCGCTTACCTACGCCGAGCGTTTTGAGCCGGCAGCTGTCGTTGATATTGCCACATTGACCGGAGCCTGCGTGATTGCGCTGGGCCATCATCTGAGCGGGTTGTTCAGTAGCAAGGACGGGCTCGCCGATGAGCTGCTTGCGGCGGGCGATGAAGCGCTTGATCGCGCATGGCATATGCCCATGCTGGAGGATTATCAAAACCAGCTGGATAGTAATTTTGCCGATATGGCCAATATCGGCGGGCGTGCCGGCGGCAGCATTACTGCAGCCTGTTTCCTGTCGCGCTTTACCAAGAAGTATGACTGGGCGCATCTGGATATAGCGGGAACGGCCTGGAAATCGGGCAAGGAAAAAGGCTCGACCGGCCGGCCTGTGCCTTTGCTGACGCAATTCCTGATACAGCGGGCTGCGAAATAATTCATGACGCGCATTGAGTTTTTCTTCAACGTCGAGAATAAATTACAGCAGATTGCCGACCTGTGCGAAAAAATAACAGGCAAGGGTCGGCGATTGCTGGTGTTTGCACCCGATAAGGAGTTGACACTCAGGCTGGAGCAGCTTTTATGGACGCATCCCGCTACCGGGTTTATGCCTCACTGCCGTGCGGAAAGCCCATTGGCATCGCTGACGCCTATCGTTATTGATAGCCGTGGTGAAAAATTGGCGCATGACGAGGTGCTGATCAATCTGCATAACCAGCATCCGCCATTTTTCAGTCGATTCACGCAGTTGATTGAGATCGTTGGCATGGACGAAGCGGATAAGACGGAAGCACGGTTACGATACGGTTTTTACCGCGATCGCGGCTATGAGATCAGGCATTTCGATGCCCTGAAAGCAGGCAGTGAATAAATATACAGCGCATAACAACGGGACAATGCCATGAGTGAATCAGTGCCGGAAGCAAATCACGAATTAGCGAAGGTGCTGAGCCGCATCAATACTTTAATGGGGCAGGCAGAGAAGCAGTCGGGGGCACAGGCTGAAGATACATTCGCTGAAAAAGACATTCCGCAACTTACCGACATCTATGAAGGCGAGCCCCTGTCATTCATGGCGCGCTCTGCAGATGATTTCCCTCTATTGAATAGAGCTACAGGCGGTTCTGCAGAAGCCGCAACCCATTTGGAGCAACCCAGGCCAGAAGTCGTGGAGGCGCTCCTGGCTGAGATGATGCCGGTCATTCAAGCCATTATTCAAAAGGCGGTCCTGCAGGAGTTGGAAAACTCGGAGCGGCCTCTTTGCGCCAGGCTTGAGATGGAAATAATGCAGTCATTACGTGAAAACCTGCAATCCAGGTTGTCTTGAGCAG
>CAZBSR010000122.1:0-4216 GCA_964494575.1 uncultured Methylophilaceae bacterium
GGCTGGAAGAACCCGTCCCAGATCCCGGCATTATTTTTAGATGCCCTTAAACCCTTGCAGACCGGCCAGCTAACCCCTGTCCTGCGCAGCCCGAACGGCTTCCACATCCTGAAACTGACCAACCGCCGCGGCGGCTCTTCGCCTTTGGTAGTCGAGCAAACGCACGTACGCCACATCCTTATCAAGCTGAGCGAGGTAGTATCCGAGGCCGACGCCAAACATCGGCTGGACACCATCAAGGAACGGCTGGATAACGGTGGCGATTTTGTCGAGCTGGCGCGCCAGTACTCGGAAGATGCTTCTGCCGCGAATGGTGGAGACCTTGGCTGGGTCAATCCCGGCGATACGGTGCCCCAGTTTGAAAAAGCCATGGATGCCCTCAAGCCTAATGAAATAAGCGAACCGGTACGCTCGCCTTTCGGCTGGCATATCATTCAGGTGACCGATCGCCGCAAGCAGGATATGACCAAGGAAGCCGCCCGTCTGAAAGCGCGCCAGGAAATCCGCGCACGCAAGTCTGATGAGGCTTATGAAGACTGGGTTCGTGAATTACGCGACCGTGCTTACGTCGAGCTGCACCTGGAAGACAAATTCTAGGCTTGCTATCAGGCTCGCTTAGCTATTACATCTGTTTCTGCACGCTGTGAGCACCCATCTTCCCCATATCCTCATTACTGCTGGCGAACCAGCAGGCATAGGCCTGGATTTGTGCGTCATGCTGGCAAGCCAATCCCTGCCGGCGAGCATTGTAGTCATTGCGGACCAAGCTGCCTTGCTGCAGCGCGCAAAACTCCTCGGGCTGCAACTTGAAATCCAGGCTTATCAGAAGCCGTCCCTTTCCGAGTCGCACCTGTCATTAAAATCTCACCTGGGGGACGGCAAACTCACAGTCATGCATCTACCCGCTCCGGCTATCGTCGTAGCAGGCCAACTGGATGCTGCCAATAGCGCCTATGTGTTGCAGACACTGATCAGCGCCGCCGATGGCTGCATGCAAGGCGAGTTTGATGCAATGGTGACAGCGCCGGTACACAAGGGCGTCATCAATGATGCAGGTATCGCTTTCACAGGTCACACCGAATTCCTGGCAGAACGCACCGGCACAGATCAGGTAGTCATGATGCTGGTCGGCGGCGGGATGCGCGTAGCGCTGGCCACCACCCATTTGCCCTTGAGCGCTGTCAGCGGTGCTATCACCCAGGCCGGACTGGAAAATACCCTGCGTATCCTGCACCATGACCTGGCAAATCGTTTTGGTATTGCAGACCCGCGCATACTGGTAGCCGGACTTAATCCTCACGCTGGCGAAGGTGGCTATCTGGGCAGGGAAGAAATCACTGTGATTACCCCGGTGCTGGAAAAATTGCGCAAGGAAGGCATGCAGCTCATGGGGCCGCTACCTGCGGATACCTTATTCACGCCGCACCATCTGGCCCAGGCGGACTGTGTGCTGGCCATGTTCCACGACCAGGGTTTGCCCGTGCTCAAATATGCCAGCTTTGGCGCCGGGGTAAACGTGACGCTCGGTATGCCGATTATCCGCACCTCGGTCGACCACGGCACAGCGCTGGATCTCGCAGGCAAGGGCAATGTCGAGATTGGCAGCCTGCTGGCCGCCATCCGCTTGGCCGCCGAACTGGTAACAAGCAGCAGGCAGTAGCATGAAACATATCGCCAAGAAACGTTTCGGGCAGAACTTCCTGACTGACAATAGCATTATCGCCAGCCTGGTCTCGGCCATCTCCCCCCGCGCCGATGACCTCATGGTAGAAATCGGGCCAGGGCTTGGCGCACTCACACAGCCACTGCTGCAAAAACTGGATCACCTGCATGTGGTTGAACTGGACCGGGACATCGTCAGCTGGATGCAGAACCACTATGCAAACAAAAGCATCACCATCCATAACGTGGATGCACTGAAGTTTGATTTCGCCAGTTTGGCCGGCCCAAAAAAATTAAGGGTGGCGGGCAACCTGCCGTACAACATCTCTACACCCATTCTTTTTCACCTGCTCGAAAACCTGCATCACATTGCCGACATGCACTTCATGCTGCAAAAAGAGGTGGTGGAGCGCATGGTCGCCGCACCTTCAACGCCGGCTTACGGGCGGCTTTCCGTGATGCTGCAATACCATCTACAGATGGAATACCTGTTTACCGTACCGCCCGAAGCCTTTGAGCCCGCTCCAAAAGTAGAATCTGCCTTTGTCCGGGCCATCCCTTACGAGGCGCTGCCGCATCGCGCACAAAATGAGCCGCTGTTCGCCAAAATAGTGCTTAGCGCTTTCGGCCAGCGCCGCAAGACCTTGCGTAACACACTCAAGGGCCTGCTGGACGATGAAGGCTTCACAGCACTGGACATCAACCCGCAATTACGTGCAGAAAATCTTTCTGTGGGGCAATTCGTCAGTATCGCCAACTATCTGAACAAGCCGGACTCAGTAGGCTGATATAATTTCTAAAAAATTTATTCGAAGCTTTGAGGGAAGGAGAAGTTATAAATGAGGTTGATTTTACTGGGCGCCCCCGGCGCCGGCAAAGGTACGCAAGCCACCTACATCAAGGGCAAGTTCAATATTCCGCAGATTTCTACTGGTGATATGCTGCGTGCCGCCGTCAAGGCCGGTACCCCGCTGGGACTCAAAGCGAAAAGTTTCATGGATAGCGGCGGGCTGGTACCGGATGAAGTGATCATTGGCCTCGTCAAAGAGCGCATCAAGGATGCGGACTGCCAGGCAGGCTTTCTGCTCGACGGCTTCCCACGCACGATTCCACAGGCGGAAGCAATGAAACAGGCTGGCATCGATGTAGATTACGTAGTTGAGATCGACGTGCCGGATGAAGAGATCATCAAGCGCATGAGCGGTCGCCGCATGCACCCGGCCTCAGGACGTACCTATCATGTGGCGTTCAATCCACCCAAAGTAGCTGGCAAGGATGATGCGACTGGCGAAGACTTGGTGCAGCGTGACGACGACAAGGAAGAAACCGTTCTCAAGCGCCTGCAGGTTTACCATGACCAGACCGAGCAACTACTTGGTTATTACTCGGACTGGGCCAAACGCGGCGTGGAGAAAGCGCCGAAATATGTAAAGGTCTCTGGCACCGGCGCAGTTGAAGACATCCGCAACAACATTTCCAGCGCTCTTAAGTAAAACCTCCTGTGACCCACTTAAAAAAGCCTGCATTCCTGCAGGCTTTTTTTATTAGCTATTGCGCTTCTCCAACAAATCCAGGATCAACGGCGTCAGGATAATTTCCATGGCCAGTCCCATTTTGCCTCCGGGCACGACAATAGTGTTTCTCCGTGACATGAACGAATCCTTGAGCATGGATAACAGGTATGGAAAGTCGGCCATTGCAGCGTCACGAAAACGGATGACAACAAAACTCTCGTCTAATGTAGGAATATCGCGCGCAATGAAAGGGTTGGACGTATCAACGATAGCGACGCGCTGAAAGTTGATGTGCGTATTGGAGAATTGCGGAGCGATGTAATTCACATAGGACGGCATGCGGCGCAAAATGGTATCTACAGTGAAGTCTGCCGAATAGCCGCGTTCGGAGCTGTCCCGGTGGATCTTCTGTATCCACTCCAGGTTGACTACCGGCACCACGCCTATGCCAAGATCCACATGCTGGGCGATATCGACCTTATCCGTTTTCAAAAGCCCATGCAGGCCTTCGTAAAAAAGTATGTCCGTTTCCGGCCGCAAATCCTCCCAGGGGGTAAACTCACCCGCAGCCAATTTGGTGCCAAACCGCGCATTATATTGCTTGGCCTCCGCGGCATTGTGCACATAAAATCGCTTCTTGCCGCGCCCGGTTTTACCATAGCTTTCGAACAGCTCGGCAATCTTGTCAAAATGATTAGCTTCCGGGCCAAAATGACTGAAATACGGATTGCCTTTTGCCTCGGCCCGTTTAACCGCATCGCGAAATTCGGCCCTGTTCACCGAGTGGAAACTATCCCCTTCCACCATCTCCGCCTCTATCTTCTCGCGGCGCAATATCTGCTCAAAAGCGCGTTTAACAGTCGTGGTGCCGGCGCCGGAAGAGCCGGTCACGGCAATTACAGGATGCTTTTTCGACATGCCACTCCCCCGCCCCTACACAAAAACACAGGCGTATGTTGTAGTTGGTATCGACAAAAGTATACGTGAGCTTAAGTCTTCGACCAACCACTGAAAACAGACAGCAAACAGACAGCAAACAG
>CAZBSR010000123.1:0-4200 GCA_964494575.1 uncultured Methylophilaceae bacterium
TACGACGCGCTTTATGACCTGGCCGGCTACGATACCGTGAACAAGATGTTCGAGCGCGGCGCGATCGAGATCGCCCCGCTGGCCTACATGCGCGGCCGCACGCTAAACCAGAGCTTTATCATCCTGGATGAGGCGCAAAACACCACACCGGAGCAGATGAAGATGTTCCTGACTCGCATAGGCTTTGGCACCAAGGCCGTGATTACTGGCGATGTCACCCAGATCGACCTGGGCCGCCACCAGAAAAGCGGACTGGTAGAAGCCAAGCTCGTATTGAAGGATATACGCGGCATCGCCATGACACACTTCTTGTCCGACGACGTGGTGCGCCACCCGCTGGTACAGAAGATCGTCAATGCCTACCAGCAATTCGAGCAAACCCGTGAAGACCTTGCTCGCGATGCCCAGGAAAGCAAGCCGGCTCCCAAATAGGGCCCAGCGGATAATGCCGAAACTCTCGATCGCCGTGCAATACGCCAGTGAAACTGAAAATCTGCCGACTGCAGCCCAATTTCGCAATTGGGCTAAAAAAGCCTTGCGTATCGATACCGAGATCGCGCTACGCATCGTGGATGAAGAGGAAAGCCGTATGCTGAACCGCGATTATCGCGGCAAGGATTACGCCACCAATGTGCTGACTTTTCCATTGGCCGAAGAGCCGCACCTGATGGGCGACATCATGCTGTGCGCGCCAGTGATATTGCGCGAGAGCAGCGAGCAGCATAAATCTGTTGATGCCCATTTTGCACACCTCACCGTACATGGCGTACTGCATTTGCATGGGTATGATCATGAAACTGAAGAAGAAGCCGAATTGATGGAAATGCTCGAAACCGAAATCGTCACAAAACTGGGCTACCCTGACCCCTACCTGAGCGAGAAGACTGAAGCACATGGCTGATAACGAAAAACAAACCACCGATAAGCCGCACTGGCTGGAGCGGTTAAGCCATTTCCTGCTGCGCGAGCCGGAAGACCGCGAGCAACTGATCGAACTCCTGCATGCGGCTTACGAAAACAGTCTGCTGGATGCCGACGCACTTTCCATGATAGAGGGCGTGCTGCAGGTTTCAGAAATGCAGGTACGCGATGTGATGATCCCCCGCTCGCAGATGGATGTCATCGACATCACCGACGCCCCAGAGAAATTCATCCCCTTCGTGATCGAAACAGCCCACTCGCGCTTCCCGGTGATTGACGACAACAAGGATGACATTATTGGCATCCTGCTGGCCAAGGATCTGCTGCGCTATTACGCAGGGGAGGATTTCGACGTACGCGATATGCTGCGCCCTGCGGTTTTCATCCCCGAATCCAAACGCCTAAATGTACTGCTCAAGGAGTTTCGCAGCAACCGTAACCACATCGCCATCGTGGTGGATGAGTATGGCGGCGTAGCGGGCATGGTCACGATCGAAGATGTGCTGGAGCAGATCGTCGGCGACATCGAGGACGAATACGATTTTGATGAGACTGAAGATAATATCCTGCGAGATGTGAGTGGCCGATATCGCGTCAAGGCGCTGACCGAAATTGCCGACTTGAATGAGGCGCTCGGTACCAGCTTGAGCGACGAGGAGTTCTCGACGATAGGCGGCCTGGTAGTGAGCAAGTTCGGCCATCTGCCTAAACGCGGCGAGCAGACGACTTTCAACCAATTACGCTTCACTGTCCTCAGGGCAGACAGCCGCCGCCTGCATTCTGTGATCATTGAAATATTGCCGGATCCGGCGCAGATCCCGGAAGATGGAAACGGCTAAATCAAGCCAACTCAGCGCCTGGCTTCGTGAAGCCTTGTGATAGCAGAACAGGGAACTTATCCTGAAAAATCACGCTCTTACCATCAACATTCCTGTTTATTGCGAGAGCCGATGATGAAAACCTTGTTCACATTCCTGTTCCTAGCATTTACCGGCACTGCCGTTGCCGAAGCAAATGGGCCTTCCGCTAATCCGGCGGCCCAGACCGGCGAAATTCCGACCTCGGAAAGAGAGTTCGTCGACACTATCCATAATTTCGACAAGGCTAAAATCATTGAGCAGTTTGGCGAGCCCAGCAAGCAGAATGACATTGCGCTTAACAAGGATGGCAAGGTATCGGCCTCCATCTGGCAATATCATTACCTGAATACGGACGCGAGCGGCGCCTACTACCAAACCACCGAACTTGATTTCGTGGATGACAATGTTGTGATGGTGGTGTTCATGAATAACAACGGCGAGGAAATCCCCGCCGATGCTGTGAAGGTGCCGCTTCCCACGCCAGAGCCAGATTTATAAGCGCAAAAAATTAGCCTCGTTATAAACAAAAAGGCAGCTGAAATCAGCTGCCTTTTTGGTTGACTCTGCTCGCCCGACTTATTCTTTATTCAACCCACTTACTTTTTCAGGTTGTCGCGGATTTCACGTAACAGCAGGATATCCTCCGGTGTAGCGGCTGGTGTGGGCGGTGCATCCTTCTTCAACTTGTTGACCTGTTTCACCATGATAAAAATAACGAAAGCCAGGATAATGAAATTCAGCGCGATGGTGATGAAGTTTCCGTATGCCAGCATGGGCACACCCGCCGCCTTTAATGCCGCATAGGTCTGCGGAATCCCGGCCGGCCCATCCGCCAGCTTGATGAACATATTGGAAAAATCCAGCCCGCCTACTATCCGACTGACCACGGGCATGATGATATCCCCCACTAGAGAATCAACGATCTTGCCGAATGCGGCACCGATGATGACACCGACTGCCAGATCCATAACGTTGCCCTTGAGGGCAAATTCCTTGAATTCAGATGCGACGCTCATGAGAAGCTCCTCCTTAGATTAAATACTTGAAATTGAATTCTTGTACTGGCGATATCACTGTAACGGAATTCATGCCGAAATTCACGGCACTCTGCAGTTATGATGCAGTTTATGATATACAGCATTATATTTTTTGCTCGGCCTCGACTTTGACCATATTTTACCCGGCTTTTTAATGAGTATCCCAGCAAGCAGGTTATTCGCCGCTTTTGGCCTTGGCGGCTTCGCCGTGTTGGGTTACGCGCCCTTCTACTTCTATCCGGCACCCATTCTGGCACTGGCCGGGCTTTTCTATTTCTGGCAAAACACAGTAAACCCCAAACAGGCAGCATGGCTGGGCTACGCGTTTGGGCTGGGGATTTTCAATGTCGGCGTCTCCTGGATATACGTCAGCCTGCATGATTTTGGCGGTATGCCGGTCTTGATTGCAGCGCTCTGTACATTCGGCTTCTGCGCATTCCTGTCCCTGTTCCCGGCAGCAGTGGGCTGGCTAAGCAGGCAGAACCGGTTCGCTAACAAATCATTCGTCGCGCTCAGTGCGGCACCATTGCTATGGGTGCTTGTTGAATGGGTACGCAGCTGGATCTTTACCGGCTTCCCCTGGCTGAATGTGGGCTATTCGCAAATACCCAATAGCCCGCTGGCCGGCTTTGCTCCCTTGCTGGGCGTTTACGGCATATCGCTGCTGGTGGCGTTTATTGCCGCTTTGCTGGCGCTCGGGATGGGTAGCACAAACAGGCTTTTGCGCAAAAAGATCCTGGCAGCGCTGATCCTGGTTTGGGTGGCCGGCAGCCTGCTGAACCTGCATGACTGGACCAAGCCTGAAGGCGCGCCTATCTCGGTGGCATTGCTGCAGGGGAATATTCCGCAGGATATGAAATGGCAGCCGGAGATTGCACAACAGACGCTGGATCAGTACCTGGCAATGGCGAAGAAAAGCAGCGCCCAGCTCATAGTCATGCCGGAAACCGCCCTGCCCATGCTGGCTGACCAGCTGTCGACAGCGTATGTATCCCAGCTCACATCCCATGCCGTGCAAAATGGCGGCGATATCCTGGCGGGTGCTGTCGAATTTGATAGCGACCAGTATTACAACAGCATGCTGAGTTTTGGCAATGCTCCTGCCCAGGCTTATCGCAAGTCGCATTTGGTGCCGTTTGGTGAATTCATTCCCCTAAAAAGCGCTATCGGCTGGATTTACCGCGACCTGCTGCATATGCCATTGAATGACCTGTCGCGCGGCAGCACCCATCAAAAACCCCTGGCCGTCGCCGGACAGCAGATCGCTGTAAATATCTGCTACGAGGATGCGTTCGGTGAGGAGATCATCCGCCAGCTGCCACAGGCCACCATGCTGGTGAATGCAAGCAATATGGCCTGGTACGGCAACTCATGGTCTGCCG
>CAZBSR010000124.1:0-4196 GCA_964494575.1 uncultured Methylophilaceae bacterium
GATTTACGCAATATGCCTTGCAACTGCGCAATGTCGTCAGCGCCGACGACCTGCGGGAAGACATGCTGACCGCTATCGCCGACCGGGCTTTTATTGGGGATGACCCGCTGCCGCGCAGCAATGATGAATTCATGAAGCTCAAGCAGCGCGCACGGACACGGTTGCCCGCAGTCAGTGAAGGGCTGGCGCGGCAGGTGCAGGCCATTGCGGCCGAATACCAGCTGCTGGCAGCGAAGCAGGGGCAGATGCCGGCCACAGTCAATCGCCTCAAGCGCGATGTGGGACAGCAGCTGGAATGGCTGTTATATCAGGGTTGTTTCAGCGCCACGCCCTGGGAACATCTCCAACATCTGCCGCGCTATCTCAAGGCGCTGCGGCTGCGTATAGAAAAGCATCCGGGCAACCCGGACCGCGATGGCAGGCATGCGCAGGCGGTTGGCGTGCTGTGGGAGAACTGGCGAGCGGAAGTTGAAAAACAGAAAAAAGCCGACAGGCTGACTCAGGAGTTAATGGACTTCCGCTGGCTGATTGAGGAACTGCGCGTTTCCCTGTTCGCACAGGAGCTAAAAACACCGTTCCCTATCTCGGTTAAGCGGCTGGAAAAAATCTGGGGCGATTTATCCCGATAGCGGTTTCGCCATAATCAATTCGCCGTAATCATTTTCCTTGAGAGTCAAGGCGCGTGGTCTTTGGTGCGGGTGCGCGCCACGCCGGAGATGATGCCGATCCCGAGCATGATGATAGAGGCAATGATCACGTAGGTAGTATTCACGCCGGCTGTCACCAGTGCCCAGGCTACACCGCCGATAAGAATTGCCACCCCTGCAAGATAGATTAGAAATGACATAAAACACCTTTCCTTGAAAGTCGCTGGTTAGAGAGCCAGCTAGTTAGCGCACGTGTTGTCGCGTGGCTACTGTGCCTTCATCTGTACTTTCGGGGAATAAGGTAAATACACAAAAAGGCGTAGGAATGCGCTTACAGGCTAGCGTCAGCCTCAGATCTGCATCAGCGTATTCCTGATCTTGAGTTCATCCAGTCCTTTGCCGATCACAACCAGCCGGGAACTCGCCTTATCCTCTTCCCAGTCTGTCAGCAGGGTCGGCGGATACAGGGTGTGCTGCACCGCGTGAACGGCCAAGGGTGCAGGCTGGTCAGCCGCATGGATTATGCCTTTCAGGCGCAGCAGCTTTTCACCCTGAGTCGCACATAGCTGTTTCAGGACGGGCTCCAGCCTATCCCAGTCCAGCGGCGTCGGCAGGGTCACGGTAAAGCTGCTGATTTCATCATCGTGCACACGCTGCGGCAGTGTTGCTTGCGGCATCTTTGCATTTACCGACGAGCTTTTGACTTCCCTGAGCCAGCGCTGTGGTTGAGGCTTCTTGCGCTCGGCATCAAACAGCCCGACGTTGATGATCGCCTGCGGGTCTATATGCCCATGCGGAACCATATGCTGTGTGGCACCGGGATTGATGACGGCCAGCTTTTCAGCCAGCGCCTTGATTTGCTCCGGCGTGGCCAGGTCTATCTTGGTCATCAGCAACACATCCGCAACCGCAGCTTGCTTGCGGGCTTCCGCATGCTCCTCAAGCTGCTTGAGGCCGTAAATGCTATCGATGGTGACAACGACTGCGTCCAGCCTGTAGGTAGAGCCGATCACGGGCTGGTTCATCAGGTTGGCAAGGATAGGGCCGGGGTCAGCCATGCCCGTGGTCTCGATGACCAGCCGCTTGAATTGCGGAATCGCGCTCAAGGCGCGTTTAAAAAACAGATCGCGCAGCGTGTCTGCCAGCTCATCGCGCAAAGTACAGCACAGGCAGCCCGAACTCAGCAGCACGGTGTTATCGGTAATCTGTTCGCCTTCTACCGTGCGCGCCAGGATGTGATCCAGCCCGGCTTCACCGAGCTCATTGATGATGACGGCGGTGTCCTTCATGTCGGCATGGTTGACCAGCTTGTTGAGCAGGGTAGTCTTGCCGCTGCCGAGGAAGCCGGTCAGCAAGGTAATGGGAATGCGGTTGTCCATGAGCTGTATCTTAATGCATGCAGGCTATAAAAGGGTTGGGGCTATGTTTATTATATGCTCTGGGAGGCAATATCCATGAGGGTTCCAGGGCAGATGTTTTAACGTCTTAGCGAATAAAATTCGATGCTGACCCCTTTGATTCCGCTGTTTATGGCTGCCATATGTAACCCTCACCGAGGCTCTCGGAAACAGCCACAAAATACTTTCCGCATTGAAAAAATGAATGGCGGTAGGTTGATAGGCGGCTGGCTGGAACATCAGAAGGCCACCATGTTTTAGTAAAAGGTGGTGCAGGTGGCATGAATGGATCGATGCGCGCGCAGTTAACTGGTAAGGCAACTGTCGATTTTTTAGGAAATACGAAGCTAACCATGAGGCGGTTAGTATCTATGTCATGCACTTCCTTAATACCTTTAGAGTTTGGTGGTAACCAGTCAGGTACCCAACCTCTGGTAATGGCGCCAGATGATTGAGCTTCAGCAAAAGATGAGTAACTGTTTTCTTGACGCTCAGAACAGCCAACTAATGGCCAAAGCAGAGTTATTGAGAAAAATAAGCACAAGGCAGATTTCATAAAGGCTAACGTTTGAATTAAGGGGCGCCGTTAGGCGTCCCGCTTTCGCGTTGAGCTGAGTTGCTTGAGCAACCATCTCAACGGTGAAGACCCTTGCGGTCTGACTGCTGGGTTAGGGGAATTAAGTCTTGAACTAGCCACGAATAAGCCACTTTAAGCCAAACGCCCATAATAGGGGGGCTGCACAATTAAGAGCCCCAAGAACAATAACCTGATTGATCATTAGCTGTTTGGTTAGATTGGGCGCACTGATTTTTGATAATGCTTCAACTAGTATTGTGATGAGGCATGCCAGCGCTATAGCACTACCGCCCCCAACAATAAGCATAAAAACACCTAGATCTTCTTGGGCCTGTAAGCTCCCTGACGTGGAATGAATAACCGTGACAGTTACGAACGCGGCAAGAACCATGTTTACCAAAGTCGCAAGATAGACAATAACCAAACGCGGGGAGGGCTTTAAAAAATTTGCAATAGAGGGCATGTAAGTTCCCTAACGTCTGACATAAGGGGCGATGCGCGATAACGCAGCGTCCCGTTTGATGGATGGGTTAGGCAATATTGTTCTCTTCTCATTTTTTGCGTTTTCTAAGAATAAAACGGTATGCTCCCCATATTAGAAAAAACTGGATAATTACTCCAAAGTAGTATGCAGACTTGTCCGCAGCGTGCACGCCGCCGCCAACTACCACAGCGATAATGAAGCCAGGCAATAACAGTATTGCAGCGATAGAGTCAGCTGCGCTACAGCAGTCTTTCCACCAGCCAGAATACAATGTTGCCGTGACAGCCACGGCAACAATCGCAACCATTAGCACTTCACATATTGTTCGCCAATTCACAATAATGGATTCCTAATAATGCCTAACGTTTGAAGTAAGGGGCTGCGCTGCAAGCGCAGCCCCGCTTGACTGATGGGTTAGAGCTTAGCTGCATGATGGTATGTAGTAATTTCCTTTGTTCGCAATAGATTTTGCTCTACTAAGAATTGAAGGGTTTTCTATCTGTAACGTTTTGTCTAACTTAGCTCCATTATTTAGACTATATTGAAGCGACAGAAGCCCTAATGATTGTTCCATTCGCACATATTCAAGAGCCTCTTTGTTACAGCCTTTGATTAATAGTTGTTCCAGGCTGTCCCTTGATCTAATTCTGTGAAGCTCATTAAACGCTTCCATGTCGAGTGCTGCGGAGAGAAAGGCTGCTCTTGAATTTTTTAATACGAAATGAGATGTAACCACGAACGTGGCAAATATGGCTAAAACAATGGCTAACAAAAATTTGATGTACTTTTTCAAATTAAGCTCTAACGTGTCAATTAAGGGGCTAGCTTTAGCCAGTCCCGCTTGAAGGATGGGTTACCTGCATAATTTTTTTCGAAGCGAACCTCAATAATTACAGATATGCAGAGCATAGATTCAATTATGAGTTGGAGCAAGGCACGAGGCAGTTAGTATCTAAGATATAGAAAACATCACTCATCATAAAAACCGCACCCCTCGAAACACTGTAAAATACGCGCTCAACCACCAAGTCAGCCCGCAATGAACGTATTTTACGAAGAAGACAGCAGTTTCAAAGTAGCCTCAGTCATGT
>CAZBSR010000125.1:0-4190 GCA_964494575.1 uncultured Methylophilaceae bacterium
AGGCCGATGCGCCGTATCGTATGCAGCCCGAGAATATCGATAACTGGTATGTGCGTAACGCCAATAACGAGATGGTGCAGTTCTCGTCCTTTGCCAGCAGCAACTGGAGCTATGGCTCGCCCTTGCTTGAGCGTTTCAATGGTATTGCCTCGGTTGAAATGGTAGGTGAGCCTGCCAGCGGTGTCAGTTCTGGCGATGCCATGAAGGCCGCGGAAGAGATTGCCGGCAAGCTGCCGGAAGGCATAGGCTATGAATGGAGCGCGCAATCCTACCAGGAGCGTATCTCCGGCTCACAGGCACCGCTGCTATATGCGATCTCCATCATATTTGTTTTCCTGTGCCTGGCAGCGCTGTATGAAAGCTGGGCCGTGCCGTTCTCGGTCATATTGATTGTCCCGCTGGGAATCGTTGGCGCCATTCTGGCGACCACTTTGCGCGGCATGACCGGCGACGTCTATTTCCAGGTGGGATTGCTAACCACAGTTGGCCTTGCGGCGAAGAATGCGATCCTGATCGTTGAGTTCGCCAAACAATTGCAGGAGCAGGGAAAAACCCTGATGGAAGCGACGCTGCAGGCTGTACGCCTGCGCCTGCGGCCGATACTGATGACTTCGCTGGCATTCATTTTTGGCGTATTGCCGCTAGCCTTGAGCACCGGCGCAGGGGCCGCCAGCCGCCGCGCTATTGGTACCGGTGTGCTGGGCGGCATGATCACGGCCACGCTGCTCGGCATATTCTTTGTGCCGCTATTCTATGTGTTGATACGTACCGTGTTCCCTTATCGGCCCGATGATGAGTCGCCGAAGTTGTCGGGTCAGGTAGCAGCAAAGGCGGACCCGCTATGATAAAAACTACCCTGGCCCCTGTTGCCATACTCACAGCGCTGCTATCAGCCTGCAGCCTGATGCCAGGCTATGAGCGCCCCCAAGCCCCTGTCGCGGATAGGTGGCCTGCTGGAGCTGGTGCCGGACAAACCTACAAGGCTGCCGATATCGGCTGGCGCGAATTCTTTGTCGACGAAAAATTGCGCAAGGTCATCGAGCTGACACTGGAGAATAACCGTGACCTGCGGGTGGCGGCGCTCAACATCGCGAAAGCCCGTGCGCAATACCAGGTGCAGTCTGCGGATTTGTTCCCTACCGTCAACGCTACCGGCAGCGCGAATATCCAGCACACCGGCAGCAATAGTTCGGGCTCCGGCTCTTCTACGACTAACAGCAGCAATGGCACTTCGACGAGCAGCGACCGCGGCGGCACCTCCCATAATTACCGTGCCGGTATCGGCTTCAGCACCTATGAGCTGGATTTTTTTGGCCGTATCCGTAGCCTGAACGAGCAGGCTTTGCAGTCTTTCCTGGCGACGGAAGAAGCGCGGCGCAGCACTCATATATCCCTGGTGGCAGAGGTTGCCAATGCATGGCTGACCCTGCAGGCGGATAAGGAGCGGCTGAAGCTCGCTCAGGAGACGCTGAATAGCCAGCAATCATCTTATGCACTGAATAAGAGCCGCTTCGATGTCGGCATAGCCACCGGGCTGGATTTGCGCCAGGCGCAGATCACCGTGGATACGGCACGTGTCGATGTCGCACGCTACAGCAGCCAGATACAGCAGGACGAAAATGCGCTGGTATTGCTGGTGGGTTCCAGCCTGCCACCGGAACTGTATCCTGATGCCCAGCTCGGGCAGGTGACAGCATTGGCCGGGCTACCGGCTGGTGTGCCTTCCGAGGTGTTGCAGCAACGGCCGGACGTGCTGCAGGCCGAGCATAGCCTGCAGGCGGCCAATGCCAATATTGGTGCGGCTCGGGCGGCATTTTTCCCCTCCATCACGCTGACTGCGACGGCAGGTACTGCCAGCTCGCAGCTTTCCAAACTGTTTTCCGCCGGTACCGGTTTCTGGACTTTTGTGCCGCAGGTTGTCCTGCCTATCTTCGATGCCGGCCGCAACCGCGCTAACCTGAAAGTGGCCGAGGTCGATCGCGACATCATGCTTGCGCAATACGAGAAAGCCATACAGAGCGCTTTCAGGGAGGTCGCCGATTCACTGGCAATACGGCAGACACTGGATGAGCAGTTCAATGCACAACGCTCGCTGGTCGATGCTTCGAGTGAAAGCCATCGTTTATCCGAGGCCAGGTTCAAGAGCGGTATCGACAATTATCTGGCGGTGTTGGATTCGCAGCGTACATTGTATGCATCGCAGCAAAACCTGATTAGCGTCCAGCTCCTCTCACTCAGCAATCAGGTGACGCTGTATAAGGTATTGGGCGGTGGTTGGAACGAAGTGACCTCTGGCAGCGTTAGCCAGCAGTAGCGGCAAAGCGGGCTTGATTCCTCTTTAAAGCGACTGCCCGGTTTCAAGCATATTGCGGACGTCCTTTGCTATCTCCGTGGCTTTGGCTTCATTATCCTTTTCCAGGTCATTGGCGGAAGGCGGTATCAATATCCCCCTCTGCACCGCCGGCCGGTCTTTTATATCCTTGAGCCATCGGCTAAGGTGGGGCAGGTCGCCCACTTCCACTCCCGACCAGCGATATGTCCTTACCCATGCAAAATTGGCAATATCGGCAATCGAATAATCTCCAGCCAGATATTCGTGATGCTGCAGATGGCCGTCGAGTACCCTGAACAGGCGTTTGGTCTCTCCCTGGTAGCGGTCTATGGCAGCCTGGATTTTTTCCGGGAAGTAGCGGTAAAAAACATTAGCCTGCCCCATCATCGGGCCGATGCCGCCCATCTGGAACATGAGCCACTGCAGGACAAGCGACCTGCCTTTTATATCGGATGGCATCAGCCTGCCGGTTTTTTCTGCGAGATAGATCAGGATGGCGCCAGACTCGAATACGGCGAAATCGCCTTCATCTCTATCCACAATGGCCGGTATGCGCCCATTAGGATTAATCTTTAAAAACCATGGCTGCTTCTGCTCCTGTTTCGTCAGGTCAAGCTGATGCAGAGTGTATGGCAGTGCGAGCTCTTCGAGCGCAATGGATGCCTTGTGTCCATTTGGTGTAGCCGCTGAGTAAAGATCAATCATTGTTTGTTCCTGATTTATAAGAGTTGCGGTCAAGTATAAAGGCCCAGCCAATATTTATCAGCCGGATAGGCTGGTTTTATGATTTCCGGTTAATCACGAGAGCCAGAACTAGATGCATGTTACGGGCTCTAATACCTATACCAAATCCGGGAGATCGCGATGTTGCTCAAAGGATCCTGTCATTGTGGTGCGGTGCAATTCAGCCTTTCTAGTTCTACACCATACCCTTATCAGCGCTGCTATTGCAGCATCTGCCGCAAGACGCAGGGCGGCGGCGGATACGCGATTAACATCGGCGGCAGTGTTCGCAAGATGAAGGTGAAGGGCCGCAAGAACATCGCCATCTACCACGCAAAGCTCAAGGGCCCGGGCGATAAACGTGCGCATAGCAGCACAGCGGAACGGCACTTTTGCAAGCTTTGCGGAAGCGCCTTATGGCTGTATAGCCCTGAGTGGCCGGAGCTGATTCATCCTTTTGCCTCTGCGATCGATACACCTTTGCCGTTGCCGCCTGAGCATACGCATATGATGCTGGAATTCAAGCCGGCATGGGTTGAGGTAGACGCTGGGCCGCAGGATAAAGAGTTCCCGCAATATCCGCAGGAGTCGCTGGCCGAATGGCACAGCCGATTAGGGGTTCCATCTGCTCCTTAACCGCAGCTTGTTGGCCAGGCATTCAATCTTTGGACACTCCTGGCCTGTATTTCTATATCAAGATTAAGTACATAATGAACCGGATCCTGATTCAGCCAATAATGTTATAGCAACACTGCTATGACAAAACTAAAGACAAGCCCATGCCCCGTTTCGCGGTTCTAGACCTTTCCCCAATTACAGAAGGCAGCAACGCCGCCCAATCTTTTAAGAACACTCTCGATCTGGCGCAGCATGCTGAACGCTGGGGTTACCATCGCTTCTGGCTGGCCGAGCATCATGGCATGCCAGGCATTGCCAGTGCTGCCACATCAGTCCTGATCGGCCACGTTGCGGCGGGCACATCGACTATCCGTGTCGGGGCAGGCGGCATCATGCTGCCTAACCATTCGCCGCTGGTGATTGCGGAGCAATTCGGCACCCTGGAATCACTTTTTCCCGGACGTATTGATCTGGGTCTGGGGCGTGCTCCCGGTTCAGACCAGATAACCGCGCGTGC
>CAZBSR010000126.1:0-4148 GCA_964494575.1 uncultured Methylophilaceae bacterium
GCAATAACGATGGGCTATATGCGCGGCTGGCAAGCCTGCAGTTCGACCTTTCCCCGGCGGATGAAACATCCCTTGAAGTATCGCTTACACAGCCTGCCGACAGTTAAACCTGACTGCTTTTAATTACTACTTTGAATTAAGGCCCCGCACACTAATCGTGCATCCCACTTCGCCTCGGCTCTCCCAGCTCTTCCCCTCAATCCTTTAGTTTCATGGCCTTAATGGGTCTTATGCGCGCCTGGTACGGTGGTTGCTTACCCGTGCGTACCCGACATGAAAAGGATACGCCGTGCGCCAAACTCTATATGCCTGCCTGCTAGTAGCGGGGGCGATAACGCAACCTGGCATTTCCAGTGCAGAAGAGACCTCCATAGCCTCGACCACGTTGCTGGACGCCATCAAGGCCGGCAAGCCCATGACCAGCTTTCGCCTGCGTTATGAAAGTGTGGATCAGGACGCCTTCCAGCCGGCCCCGAATGCGAACAAAAAACTGGATACCGCCCACGCCCTGACCTTGCGTAGCCTGATTGGCTGGCAGACCGCCCCTTTCAAGAATTTCAGCTTTGCCGCCCAAGTCACCGACGTGCACGAATTCACGGATGATTTCAATGACAGGCGCAATAATCTCAGCGAGCCGGGCAAAGCCAACTATCCCAATATCGTCGACCCCGGTTACACCGACATCAACCAATTATTCGTCGACTGGACCGGGATCAGCCATACAAGGCTGCGACTCGGCCGCCAGCAACTCAATCTGGACAATGTACGCTTTATCGGCGACATCGGTTTTCGGCAGGACATGCAGGTATTCGATGGGGTTTCGGTGCTGAATACCAGCATTCCCGACACCGAAGTATTTGCCGCGCATTTCGGGAAAGTGCGCCAAATCAATACCGAATTGCGGGATGGCAATATAGATATCATCAACGCCAGATATCGCCTCTCGCCTTCTGAATCACTGATCGGCTACGGCTACTTCATCAATGTCGCCAACCTCAGCCAGAACAATGGTAGTCCCACTGCGCCGAGTTTTGCAGCTCAAGGCGGCAATGGCCTAGGTGCCAGCCAGGACCTCGTCAAGACCGCAACCACTGATGCAGGCTCCCGCACTTTCGGTGTGCGCCTGGATGGTGCACGAAAACTGAATAACGACTGGAAGGCGCTTTATACCGCCGAGTATGCCAAACAGGATGACTACAAGGGTGGTAGCGACCTCATCGACGCGCATTACTTCAAGCTGGGCGGCGGCGTAGCCTATGGCGCATGGTCTCTGCGCATCGACCACGAAGTGCTTTCCAGCAATGACGGGAAATATGCCTTCCAGACCCCGCTCGGAACCAATCATCTATTCCAGGGCTGGGCCGACCAATTCCTGGTCACCCCCAGACAGGGCATCAAGGACACTTTTGTGACCCTGTCCACCAGCGTGGAAAAAGCAAAGATATACGCCGAATACCATGTGTTCTATGCCGATGAAAATTACGAAACGCTGGGCAGTACGGTCGCGAATCGCAAATTCGGTAATAAGTACGGCAGCGAGTTCGATGCAAGCGTGTTTTATCCTTTTACCGATAAATTCAGCGGCAAACTGGAGTATGCAAGATTCAACGAGAGCGAAGTTTACGGCGCAACGCTGACTGGCGCAGCACGCAAACCGGACAAGGAGATTGTCTGGGCCACAGCCATGTACACCTTCTGAGCGCGTGCTGCACCATGCTGAGGCATGCCATGGTGCATCGCGTTTTATTTGGTGCCGAACTCCAGGAAATTTGCTGGTTTCATCGATGCAAGTAATTGTTTTAAATAAGCCAACCCGATGGGCATGAGAGTTGCTTAATGCAATTCGATATTCATTCCGAATGAGCACTTAAATGGCAGGCAAGGTTTTTTTGATAGGCGCTGGCCCGGGCGACCCGGACCTGATTACGCTGAAGGCGATCAGGGCGCTACAGGCAGCAGACGTTATCCTGCTGGATGACCTGGTAAATCGTGAGTTATTGCAGCATGCACCGCAAGCGCGAGTAATCGAGGTAGGCAAGCGCGGCGGCTGCAAATCCACACCGCAGCACTTCATCAACCGCATGATGGTGGCCCTGGCAGAACAAGGCCAGACAGTGGCGCGCCTCAAGGGCGGTGACCCTTTCCTGTTCGGCCGCGGCGGTGAGGAATTGGTGGCATTACGGGCGGCGGGCGTACCGACCGAGGTCATTCCAGGCATCACCAGCGGCCTTGCGGCACCGGCCAGTATTGGCATTCCGGTCACGCATCGAGAACTCACGCATGGCGTCACGCTGGTCACCGGGCATATAAATGACGAAGCCACGAATGGCAACGGTCCAAACTGGGAAACATTGGTTGCCGGCGGTACCACGCTGGTCATTTATATGGGCATGAAGAATTTGGCTTCCATCGTCAGCGATCTGCTGGCAGCAGGTATGCCGCCCGATACCTCTACCGCCGTCATACAACAGGGCACCCTGCCCGAGCAGCGGCATGTCATCAGCCCGCTCGATATGCTGCCCCTGGCAGTGCAGCAGGCCAACCTCAAGAGTCCATCCATCATTGTAGTAGGTGATGTGGTGCGGCTGGCTAGCCGGGAGAATCTCATCGGCAATTTTGCGGCAGCGGCATAGGCCCATATCCCACAGAATTTTTGACAATGAATTTGCAGTCAAGCAGACAGAAAGTGTAGGAGAACAAATGCAAAGAATGAAACTGGTTGTTATCGGCAATGGCATGGCAGGTATGAGGACGGTCGAGGAGCTGCTCAAGATAGCGCCGGACTTTTATACCATCACAGTGTATGGCGATGAGCCCTACCCCAACTACAACCGCATCATGCTGTCGCCTGTACTGGCGAACGAACAGACCATAGACGACATCATCCTGAATAGCCGCGATTGGTATGCCGAGAACAACATCACCCTGCATACCGGCAAGCGCATCAACAAGATAGACCGCGTAAACCGCATAGTGACGGCCGAAGATGGCACCAGCTCGGAGTATGACCGCCTGCTGCTGGCCACCGGCTCAACGCCGTTCATGCTGCCCATCCCAGGTAGCGACCTGGAAGGCGTGATCGGCTACCGCGATATCAAGGACACCAACACCATGATAGATGCGGCCAAGGTATACAAGAAAGCCGTGGTCATCGGCGGCGGCCTGCTGGGGCTGGAGGCGGCCAATGGCCTCAAGATACAGGGCATGGACGTGACCGTGGTACATATCAGCGACTGGCTGCTTGAGCGCCAGCTGGACCGCACCGCGGGCAAGATGCTACAGGCTTCGCTGGAAGAAAAAGGCCTTAAATTCCTCATGAACCATCAGACGGAGGCTGTCATCGGTACAGAAGATGGCGACACGGCTGGCCGCGTGAAAGCCCTGCGCTTCAAGGATGGCTCCCAGATCGAAGCCGACCTGCTGGTGATGGCGGTAGGCATACGCCCGAATTTCGCCTTGGCCGAGTCGGCCGGCATCCATTGCAATCGCGGTATCGTAGTCAATGACACCATGCAGACTTACGACCCAAGGATCTATGCCGTAGGCGAATGTGTTGCACACCGGGGCATCTCCTACGGCCTGGTGGCACCGCTGTTCGAGATGGCCAAAGTCTGCGCCACGCACTTGGCCAATTTCGGCATTGGGCGCTATGTCGGTTCGGTGACTTCCACCAAGCTCAAGGTCACCGGAGTCGATTTGTTTTCTGCCGGCGACTTCAGCGGCGGTGAAGGTACCGAAGAAATCGTCCTGCACGACGCGGTTGGCGGAGTCTACAAAAAGCTCGTGATACAGGATGACAAAATCATCGGCAGCGTACTGTATGGCGACACTACCGACGGCTCTTGGTATTTCCAGATGCTGCGCGATGGCAAGCCCATCCATGAGATACGCGACCTGCTGATGTTCGGCCAGGATAGCCTGGGCAACACCGGCCATCAGGGCCAGGACAAGGCAGCGGCCATGACCGACGAGATGGAGGTATGTGGCTGCAATGGCGTCTGTAAGGGCACCATCGTCAAGGCCATCAAGGAAAAAGGCCTGTTCACTATCGACGATGTAAAGAAGCAGACCAAGGCCGCTTCCAGCTGCGGCTCCTGCACCGGCCTGGTTGAGCAGATACTCGCCAGCGCGCTCGGCGGCGGCTATGC
>CAZBSR010000127.1:0-4070 GCA_964494575.1 uncultured Methylophilaceae bacterium
GTTTTTGCTATTTCAGCCATCAATGGCAACGGTTGCCGCGAACTTACATACGCTATCATGGAGCACCTGGAGAGTGTCAGGGCAGAAGAAGATAGATTGCTTGAGCTCAAGGCCGAGGCATTAAAGGCAGAGCAGGCGAAAATACGCGCCCTCAAGGAAGAAGCCGAGGCAGCCAAGCAATTGCAGGCATTGGAAAATGAATCAAAACCACAATGAATCTTTGCTAGTTAATGCCGGATGCCTAGTGGTCAAGGTAGGCTCCAGCCTGGTTACTAATAACGGCCAAGGCCTGGATCATGCGGCGATCGCGGCATGGGCGCAGCAGATAGCCGGCCTGGTCAAGGATGGCAGGCAGATTGTGCTGGTATCCAGTGGCGCAGTAGCCGAGGGCCTGCAGCGCCTAGGCTGGAAAAAACGTCCCACCGCTGTCAATGAATTGCAGGCAGCCGCAGCCGTCGGGCAGATGGGGCTGGTGCAGATGTATGAATCCTGTTTCAGCCAGCATGGCTTGCATACAGCGCAGATTTTGCTCACACATGACGACCTGGCTGATCGCAAGCGTTATCTGAATGCGCGAAGCACCTTGCGTACGCTACTCGACCTGAAAGTCATTCCTGTCATCAATGAGAATGACACGGTTGTGACTGACGAAATCCGCTTTGGTGACAACGACACACTTGCATCGCTGGTAGCCAACCTGGTCGAGGCCGATGCCCTGGTGATCCTCACCGACCAGCCCGGCTTGTATTCGGCAGATCCGCGCAAGAACCCCCAAGCCACCTTTATTCAGCATGCGGCAGCGGGCGATGTGCAACTGGAAAGTATGGCGGGCGGCGCCGGCAGCAGTATCGGCAGCGGCGGCATGCTAACCAAGGTTCTCGCCGCCAAACGCGCTGCGCGCAGCGGTGCGCATACGATCATTGCTTCAGGGCGTGAGACCGATGTGCTCAGCAGGCTGGCCGCAGGCGAAGTGATAGGCACGCATCTGCGCGCCGAGCACATCAAGACACTGGCTCGCAAACAATGGCTGGCAGATCATTTGCGGCTGGGCGGCCAAGTGCAGTTGGATGCCGGCGCAGTAAAAGCATTGCTACAGGATGGCAAGAGCCTGCTGCCTATCGGTGTGGTGGCAGTGAAGGGGAGCTTTGAGCGCGGCGATGTGGTGGCCTGTCTTGATGCGCAGGGTAAAGAGATTGCACGTGGCCTTGTGAATTATAATGCCGCTGAAACGGCGCGTATTTTGCGACAGTCCAGCAGCGAGATCGCCAGGATTCTCGGTTATGTCGAAGAGCCTGAACTGATGCATAGAGACAATATGGTCTTGTTGTGATCGGGTTTTATGAAGAGGAGATTGCATGTCGAAGCTTAAACCACTGGTAGCAATCATCATGGGATCGGATAGTGATTGGCCGGTGATGCGTGCCGCGGCCGAGATGCTGGCAGATTTTGGTGTTGAGTATGATGCGCGGGTGGTATCGGCCCATCGCACGCCAGACCTGATGTTCAAGTTTGCCGAGAATGCGGCAAAAGACGGTTTTCAGGTAATCATAGCGGGCGCGGGCGGCGCAGCCCATCTGCCTGGCATGGTGGCCTCAAAAACTACTTTACCGGTGCTCGGCGTACCCGTTCCATCCAAACACCTGCAGGGACAGGACTCCCTGCTTTCCATTGTGCAGATGCCGAGAGGCATCCCTGTCGCCACTTTTGCCATCGGTGAAGCGGGTGCGGCAAACGCCGGCCTGTTCGCGGTTTCTGTGCTGGCTAACCATGATGCCGCATTGGCAAAGAAGCTTGATGACTTTCGTGCTGCACAGGTGGAAAAAGTCCACGCCATGCAACTTTCCAATCGTCCTTGATTTAACGTTAACGGAGCAGTCTTGATCTTAGATAAACCTATTCTTCCGCCAGCGATGCTGGGCATGTTGGGTGGCGGTCAGTTGGGCCGTTTTTTTGTAATTGCGGCACACGAAATGGGCTATCGTGTGACGGTTCTCGATCCGGACAAGAACAGCCCGGCCGGCAGGATTGCTGATGTGCATCTGTGTACGGCTTATGATGACGCGGATGCGCTGGCTGAAATGGCAAAAACCTGTGCAGCGGTGACCACGGAATTTGAAAATGTTCCGGCTTCTTCTTTAGCCTATCTTGCGCAAACCTCTGTTGTAAGCCCCGATGCGGAATCTGTGGCTATCGCGCAAAATCGGGTACTTGAGAAAAACTTCTTGCGTGACGCGGGCTTGCCGGTCGCGCCCTATGTAGTTATCCGTACCGAGGAAGATATACCCGATTCCAGCGATGCGATTTACCCGGCGATACTTAAAGTGGCGCGTTTCGGTTATGACGGCAAAGGCCAGGTTCGGGTTGCGAGCAACGAGGATGCCCGTGCAGCATTTGCCGGTTTTGGCGGCGAGGTTTGTGTGCTGGAGCGGATGCTGGTACTGGACTATGAAGTGTCAGTGATATTGGCACGCGATACCGAAGGCAATATTGCGGCATTTCCCACCGCCGAAAACAGCCACATGAACGGTATTCTTGATGTCAGCATCGTCCCTGCGCGTGCGCCCGAAGAGCTGCACGAGCAGGCCCATCAGCTAGCCATTCATGTTGCTCAACAACTGGAATATGTTGGCGTGCTGGCGGTCGAATTTTTTGTCAGCGACGGCAAGCTGCTGGTTAATGAAATCGCGCCGCGCCCACACAACTCGGGGCATTACACCATCGACGCCTGCGCCACCAATCAGTTCGAGCAACAGGTTCGCGCCTTGACTGGCTTGCCGCTGGGTGACGCCCGCATGCACAGTTATGCCGTCATGGTGAATATACTCGGTGACATATGGGAGAGTGGCGAGCCGGCATGGGATAAGGCCCTGGCGCACCCGCAATTGAAACTGCATCTTTACGGCAAGCGCGAAGCCCGTGTCGGCCGCAAGATGGGGCATTTCACCATGCTGGGCAAGGATGTCGAGACAGTAGTCGCACTGGCAATGCAGGCGCGACGCGAACTGGGGATAGGCTTAAAGCAGGACTGGTGAAGCAGGCTGGCGTTTAAAGACGGTCTTAAAAGAATAAGTGCAGACAACAAAAAAGCCGGGCAGATATCTGCCCGGCTTTTTAATACTGGTTTTACAGCTTAGTGCATGGCCTTGATGGCAGCACTTAAGCGGCTTTTATGGCGTGAAGCCTTGTTCTTGTGAATGATGTTCTTGTCGGCGATACGGTCAATGACACTGACGTTTTCGGCAAAAGCAGCAGTTGCAGCGGCTTTGTCGCCGGCTTCGACAGACTTGATGACCTTTTTGATCGCGGTGCGCAGCATGGTACGCAGGCTTGCATTGTGCGCATTGGTTTTTACTGCCTGACGGGCACGTTTTCTTGCCTGTGCGGTATTTGCCATATTGAATCCTAATATCTGACGTGGTGTATAAATAATTCCAAGCCCGCGATTCTAGCGATAAATGACAATTAATGCAAGAAGCAACGTGTCCGGCTTAAGTGAATCGTTGCCCGCATGTTAAAATGCCGCATAAACTTGGATCGCCTCTAAATTTTGCAAAATAGCCCTGAAATAATTAACCGATGAACCTGCTGAAAGCATTGGCTGCTGTCGGCAGTATGACCTTTCTGTCGCGGATACTGGGCTTTGTCCGCGATACGCTGATCGCACGTGTTTTCGGTGCCGGTTTATACACCGATGCTTTTTTTGTCGCTTTCAAGATCCCCAACCTGCTGCGCCGCCTGTTTGCCGAAGGCGCTTTTTCCCAGGCGTTCGTGCCGGTACTGGCCGAGTACAAAAACCGCCGCGGCCATGATGCAACACATACGCTCGTCAATCATGTAGCCACGTTGCTGGGCTTGGCCTTGATCGTGGTGACGCTGCTAGGCATCCTGGCTGCGCCGTGGGTCGTCTATATCAGTGCGCCGGGTTTTGCCGCTGAGCCCGAAAAATTTGCCCTCACCATAGATATGCTGCGCATCATCTTCCCTTATATCTTTTTTATCTCCTTGGTCTCGCTAGCGGGCGGTGTGCTGAATACATACAGTAAATTCTCCGTGCCGGCTTTTACACCGGT
>CAZBSR010000128.1:0-4067 GCA_964494575.1 uncultured Methylophilaceae bacterium
GGCGCAATTTACACCGGGCATCGAAATTCATGCTGCATATACGCTCATTGCCGAAGGCACACGCGGCTCGCTGACACTGGCGCTTGAGCAGAAATTAAACCTGCGCCGCGATGCTTCGCCACAGAAATACGGCATAGGCATCAAGGAAATCTGGCGCATCCCGGCAGCCCAGCACCGCCCCGGACTGGTTCAGCACAGCATGGGCTGGCCGCTAAGCGCGGACACCGGCGGCGGCTCGTTCGCCTACCATTATGGCGAACAGCTGGTTTCCATCGGCTTTGTGGTGCATCTTGATTATGCGAATCCGCACCTGTCACCGTTCGATGAATTCCAGCGTTTCAAGACCCATCCCGCCATCAGCAAGATGCTAAAGGGCGGGAAACGCATCAACTACGGCGCACGCGCCATCAATGAAGGCGGCCTGCAATCGTGGCCGGAGCTGATATTCCCCGGAGGGGCGCTGATGGGTTGCAGCGCAGGCATGGTCAATGTGCCGCGTATCAAGGGCACGCATAATGCCATGAAGTCAGGCATGATCGCGGCAGAAGCGGCGTTCGCGGCTATCATCGCGCCTTCTGACGACACAGGGCTCTTGCACGACTACCCGCTAAAGTTGAAAGCCTCCTGGGTGTGGCGCGACCTTGCGGCCGTGCGCAACGTCAAACCGCTGATTTCATATTTCGGCAATTGGGGCGGCATGCTGCTAGGTGGCGTGGAGATGTGGTTGTCGGCTGCGGGCTTGAGCCTGCCGTGGACACTTAAACACCGCAAGGCGGATCACGAGTGCCTGCGCCCTGCAGATGTCATGCCGCGCATCGACTATCCTAAACCGGATGGGGTTCTCAGTTTTGATAAATTAAGCTCCATCGACCTATGCAATATTTCGCATGACGCCAGCCAGCCTAATCATCTGCTGCTCAAAGACAAGACAGTGCCGATCCGTATCAATCTGCCGAATTATGACGCGCCCGAGCAGCGCTATTGCCCGGCAAACGTTTACGAGATTATTCGTAATGATGGTGTAGCCGAACTGCAGATCAACGCGCAGAACTGCATCCATTGCAAGACTTGCGATATCAAGGACCCGACACAGAATATCGTATGGGTGCCGCCTGAAGGCGGCAGTGGGCCAGTGTATTCCGGCATGTAGCATATGCGGACGATACTTCGTCTGCAATAGGCAGGCGCTATATAGCCATACCTTTATTACCCAATAAATCCAAACCGCAATGCTTTGGCTCCATAGCCACGTAAATCAAATTTATTTACGTCTATATTGAGAATGATTATCATTACTGGTAGAGTTACAGTTTTATGAATGTCCGCACAAGCCAGCCGCTCGCCAGCCAGTGCCTTTTTCGGGGAATCAAAAGGTATGAAACTGACACAAGCGCCTGCGGCACTGGCTATCGCCGCTATTTATGGCATTAGCGCCTATCCTGCCATCGCACAGGATCAACCGGAGAACGATGATCTCCTGCCTCAAGTAACAGTCAGCGCAACACCGCAGACTGAAACCACGTCGGAGAAATCGGGTTCTTACACTGTCAAGTCCACTTCGGCAGCCACTCGCCTCGACACTTCGTTGCGCGAAACACCTCAATCTATTTCTGTCATCACCCGCGCCCAGATGACCGACTTCCACCTGACGACGGTCAACGATGCGCTAGACTTCACTACCGGCATTAAGGTGGAGCGCGCAGAGACAGACCGCATTTACTATACGGCCAGAGGTTCGGATGTCACCAATTTCCAGATTGACGGTATCGGCGCCCCAATGGCTGAAGGATTGACTTTTGGCGATCTAGATACGGCTATATACGATAGGATTGAAGTGCTGCGCGGCGCTAACGGTTTGTTATCTGGCACCGGCAATCCATCGGCCACAGTCAATTTCATTCGTAAAAGACCCACAGCAGATTTTCAGGCGCATATCGACCTGTCTGCAGGATCATGGGATCACCGCAGGGCAGAAGGCGATTTTTCCGGGCCATTGAACGAAGCCGGTAACGTGCGCGGGCGAGTCGTGCTCGTTAACCAGAATCGCAATTCCTATCTGGATCGCTACAGCTCCGAGCGTAATGTTGCCTATGGCATAGTTGAAGCCGATATTACAGAAAACACCCAGGTCGTCTTCGGCCACACCTACCATCAAAACGACTCCGATGGTGTTCTATGGGGCGCGCTACCGCTGGTGGATGAGAGCGGCAATCTCCGTCATTTCAAGCGCTCGGATTCTACCGGTGCAAACTGGTCGAGATGGGATGCACTCAACAACATCACGTTCGCCGAACTTGCCCATTTTTTTGATAACGGATGGACAGGCAAATTCCAGTTAACCAGAAAAGAGCTGACCAGTAATGCCGACCTTTTCTATGTACTACAACTTACTGGGCCTACCGGTCTCTTGCCGTATGCGGGTAACTACAGATCCTCTCATAAAGAGTTGACCGCCGACGCCTATCTTTCCGGGCCATTTACCCTGGCTGGAAGAGATCACGAACTGGTCATTGGCGCGACCTGGTCAAGGCAAACTATCGATGAAAAAGAAAAGTCGGCAACAATACCGCCTTTCCTTGATGTTGATTCAATTGCAGACATCCCGCAGCCGGTCTTCACGTCTTCAGGCTTTTTTACCGATCGTGAAATCAAAAGATTAAATACTTATGCTGCGGCAAAATTCAATGTTACCGATCGGCTGAAAGTCACCACCGGGGCAAATATGCTGACCTACAAGCTCAATGGAACCAGCTATCTCGTCGAGCAGAATGCCGAGGCGCACAATAAAATCACGCCTTATGCCGGCCTGGTATACAAGATTGATGACATACATTCCGCGTATGCGAGCTATGCCGGCATTTACAACCCTCAAACCTCCCTGACCAAAGACCTGAAGCCAATAGCACCTGTTGAGGGGAAAAATTATGAGGTCGGCATTAAAAGCGAGTTTTTCAACAAAAAACTGAATACCTCTTTTGCCCTGTTCAAGAACGTGCAGCAAAACGTTGCAGAGCAAGCCGGTTTTATTGGTGCAACGACCTATTACGAAGGTATAAATGCCACGACTACAGGGTTTGAAATTGATATAGCCGGCGAAGTCTCGCCGAACCTGAACCTGACGGCCGGCTTTACCAATTTATTCAGCCTGAAAGATGAAGACCATAATAATGTGAAGCCCTACACTCCCAGGAGAATCGTGCGTTTAGCGGCAGTTTACAAAGTACCGCAGTTTGAGAAGCTGAAGGTGGGCGCGAACATAAACTGGCAGGACGACATTCATACAACCGCCCAAGTACTTGACGACACAACTTTTGAGCCTGTTTATTCCAAACGGATCAAACAAGGAAGTTACGCTATCGTAAATCTGATGGCCAACTATGAATTAGACAGCCATTGGAGTGCGGGGCTCAATGTTTATAACCTGACAAACGAGAAGTACTATTCAAGCCTTATGTGGGATCAGTCTTTTTATGGTGCGCCACGCAATGCAATGGCTACACTCACCTGGAAGTACTAAGCAGCCTCGGCTTCAATACAGGGCTTTACACAATAACTAGGATTTGTCGGAGATAGGCGGATGGTAAATGATCTGTACCGTATTGCCTGCCGGGTCTTCGCAGTAAAAACTTCTTGCGCCGTCGCGGTGTGTTGACGGCTGGCGCAGGATTTTTACGCCATGCTCGACGAAGTGGGCATGCCAGGCATCGACCTCCTTCGGCGTCCGGATAACAAATCCGATATGATCGAGCCTCTGGGATCCGCTTGTATATTGCCTCCCAGGGGCACGGTGTAATGCGAGATTATCGCTGCCTGAAGTCAGGTAATAGTTATCCGCATCAGGCTGCCATTCCAGCTGCATGCCCAGGATATCGATATAAAAATGCAGGCAGGCATCGATGTCATCGACGAACAACGCCACATGGCGCAGGCCCAGCAAGCCCTCCGGCCTCGTCATTACGCGATCTCGACAATCTCGAAATCGTGCGTTATTTCGGCTGACTTGCCTAGCATAATGGATGCCGAGCAATATTTTTCAGCCGAAAGCTTGACGGCACGTTCGACCTGGC
>CAZBSR010000129.1:0-4057 GCA_964494575.1 uncultured Methylophilaceae bacterium
GAGTAGCTCATGGATGACATCGTAGGGCGCAATGAACCTGTACTATAGAATCAGAGTTTAATGAAAAACCATATCAGTTCTGTGCTGGAGCATGCTTTGGCGATGTCGGGCATTGATACTTAACTGCGCACTTTCTGTATTAGATTTCGGGTAAGGCCTATACATAGCGGCGATTTATGATATGTCAGTAGTGATATGGTTATTGCTCGATCAAATGCAACTGATCTGTACTTTTTTCATGAACTGAGTCTTTTTTGTCATCCAGACCGTGTGCACACTCCTCCAAGCTGCAAGGAAAGCGCAGAAATTCTGGATAGGAGGCGTTTGAAAAAAATGTACCGATACGACGATTACGATATGCAGTTGGTGACAGAGCGGGTGGAAGAGTTTCGCGACCAGGTTGCGCGCCGCATTACCGGCGAGCTGAGCGAAGAAGAGTTTTTGCCATTGCGGCTGCAGAACGGCCTGTACCTGCAAAAGCATGCCTACATGCTGCGGGTGGCGATTCCCTATGGAGTGCTGTCATCACGCCAACTGCGCATGCTGGCACATATTGCGCGTGTCTACGATCGCGGCTACGGCCATTTCACGACACGGCAGAATATACAGTTCAACTGGATATCACTGGAGCAGACGCCCGATATCCTGGCCGATCTGGCCTCTGTTGAAATGCATGCTATCCAGACATCGGGTAACTGCGTGCGCAATATCACCACGGAGCAGTTCGCTGGCGTTGCGCCGGACGAGGTACTCGACCCGCGCCCGCTGGCAGAAATTCTGCGGCAGTGGTCAACGCTCAATCCCGAGTTTGCCTTTTTGCCGCGCAAATTCAAGATAGCATTGTCCGCCACGGCTGAGGACCGTGCGGCGGTACGTATGCACGATGTCGGTCTTTATCTGTATGAAGACGCCAATGGTGACAAGCTGCTGCGTGTATTCGCCGGCGGCGGCCTGGGCCGCACGCCCATACTCAGTTCGCCGATTCGTGACAACCTGCCCTGGCAGCACATACTGTCGTATGTGGAAGCCATTCTGCGCGTCTACAATCGCTACGGACGGCGCGACAACAAGTACAAGGCCCGCATCAAGATACTGGTGAAGGCGCTGGGTGCCGATGCGTTTTCCGCCGAGGTGGAAGAGGAATGGGCCTATTTGAAGGATGGCCCGTCTACATTAACAACTGAGGAATATGAGCGTGTCGCCGAGTTTTTCCAGGTGGGCGAATATGAGCCACAGATTGCGGATGCGCCGGATGATGATAGCAATATCGATAAAACACACTTCTTGCAATGGTGCAAACGCAACGTACACGGGCACAAGGTTCCCGGCTATGCATCAGTCACGCTATCCACCAAACCCGGCGCAGCCGTACCGCCTGGCGATGTGACTGCAGCCCAGATGGAACAGATTGCGGCATGGGCCGACAGGTTCGGTTTTGGTGAGGTGCGTGTCGCGCATGAACAGAACATCATCCTGCCGGACATACGCAAGCGCGATCTGTATGAACTGTGGGAACGGGCTGTGACAGTAGGGCTGGCCACGCCAAATCGAGGCCTGCTGACAGATATTATTGCCTGCCCGGGAGGCGATTATTGCTCGCTGGCGAATGCCCGTTCCTTGCCGATTGCGCAAGCCATCGCGGAGCGTTTCGAAAATCTGGACTACCTCAACGACCTTGGCGAGCTGTCGTTGAATATTTCCGGATGCATCAATGCCTGCGGCCACCATCACATCGGCAATATCGGCATTCTGGGTGTCGATAAGAATGGCGAGGAATGGTACCAGGTCACCATCGGTGGTGCGCAAGGCAACGATTCCGTCCTGGGTAAAGTGATTGGGCCATCATTTCGTGCAGAAGAAATGCCGGACGTGGTTGAGCACTTGATCGATACATATGTTACGTATCGGATACCGCAGGAACCGTTTATCGCTACGGTGGCGCGCATCGGTATAGAGCCATTCAAGCTAAGCGTCTACGGTGAGCCGGTGGTTGCTGCATGAGTAGCGCCACACAAGACAGTGTAATCCGCATCACAGACGGCAAGCCGCAGATCGAAGCTGATGACTGGGTAGTGATACGTGATCTGGAGTTGCCCGAGGCTGCAACGCGTCCCACTGCGGAAACGCACGCAATCCTGCCGTTTAACTCGCTGCGGAATATGGGAGAGCCCCAGCGTTCTGCTATCACGGCGGTCTGGATTTCGCCTGATGATGATTTTGAAGCGACGATGGATTGGCTAGGCCAAATGCAATTGATTGCCATCGACTTTCCATCCTTTCGCGATGGGCGCGGATACAGCATTGGGTATCTACTGCGCACGCGTTATGGCTGGAAAGGGGAGTTGCGGGCGATTGGCGATATATTGCGCGACCAGCTTAATTATATGAGGCGCTGCGGTTTTGATACCTTTGCCTTGCGATCCGACAAGAATATCGAGGACGCATTGAAAAGCTTTAGCCGTTACTCGGTACAATATCAGGGAGGAGTGGATGAGCCGCTGCCGCTTTTTCGGCGCAGGTCGACCTGATTGCATGGATAGGTTTTTGCCCCGCCAGTTTTAAGTGCAAGGCTATCAAGCAGCATCTTGGATTGAACTCCATCCTTGAGATGCGATGGGAGCGTACATAATGAAGCGCTATGAAGTGCTGGCAGAAGAAATCGCCCAGTCGATCCAGTCCGGCATATTAAAGCTGGGGGATCGGCTTGCCTCAATCCGGCAGGCGAGTGTCAGCCGCCATCTCAGCCCTTCGACAATTTTCCAGGCCTATTACCTGCTCGAGGCGCGGGGATTGATCCAATCCCGTGAGCGCTCGGGCTATTACGTCATCGCTGGCCTGAAGGCGATGCCGCCCGAGCCCGAAGTCGTGTCGCGCCCTAATGAGAATTCCACAGTGGTGGATGTCAGCCAACTGGTGTTCAAAGTGTTCGAATCAGCCAAGGAGCGTGATGTCGTGCCCTTCGGGTCTGCATTCCCCAGCCCGGTGCTGTTCCCATGGTCAAGGCTGGGCAGGGCGATGTCATCGGCCGTGCAGAACATGGATCCCTGGAGCACGGTTGATGACCTGACGCCCGGGAATGCCAATTTGAGGCGGCAGATCGCACTGCGCTATTTGGTTGATGGCCTGCATGTCCATACCGATGAGATCGTGATTACGAACGGGGCACTTGAAGCGCTCAATTTGTGCTTGCTGGCGGTGGCGCGCCCCGGAGATTCGGTGGTGGTTGAGTCCCCGACGTTTTACGCGGCGTTGCAGTCATTGGAGCGGATTGGCCTGCAGGCGATTGAGGTGCCGACGCATCCGCGCGAGGGCATTGATCTCGCTGCGCTCGCTATTGCGCTTGAGCGCCACAAGCCAAAGGCCTGCTGGCTGATGACCAACTTCCAGAACCCGCTCGGGAGCTCGATGCCGGACCAGAAAAAGCGTGATCTGGTGGCGCTGTTGACGCAGCATGATATTCCGCTGATTGAAGACGATGTGTATGCCGAGCTTTATTTCGGCAGTAATCGCCCCGTGCCTGCAAAGGCCTTTGATACCAAGGGCCTGGTCATGCATTGCTCATCCTTTTCAAAATGTCTTGCACCTGGATACCGCGTGGGATGGGCTGCCCCTGGCCGCTATACGCAAGCAGTGGCCCGACAGAAATTAACCACCTCGCTATCGGCCTCGGCGCCAGCGCAGGCAGCGATTGCGCAATATCTGGCGAAGGGCGGCTACGATAGCCATCTCCGCTATCTGCGCTACGCCTTATCAAAACAGCAGGCCGAAATGATGCAGGGCGTGTTGCGCCATTTTCCTGCCGGCACCAAGGCGACGCGGCCGGGCGGGGGCTATTTTCTGTGGCTGGAACTGCCGCAGGAAGTTAACGCGCTGGATATTCACCGGCAGGCGTTATCGCTGGGCATCAGCGTCGCACCGGGTCCGATGTTCTCCGCCAAAAGAGAGTTCACCAACTGCTTGCGCCTCAATTACGGGCATCCATGGGACGCCCGAATCGAATCTGCGCTCGCAACGCTCGGCCGTCTGGTTTCCAATTACTGGAATGAGCGGAAAGCAA
>CAZBSR010000130.1:0-4056 GCA_964494575.1 uncultured Methylophilaceae bacterium
CGCGGTTCTGGCAAGGTGACGGATGGAAACCGTGCCGAAGCGCAAATGGACCGATAGATAGGACGGGCCTTTGACCGCAGGGAAGTCGCGCGCCTCGTGGTAGCGGTTGATGCGCTCGATAAAATCAGCAAACAGGGTAGCACCGCCTGACATGCCGGTCGGTACTTTCAATGCAGCAAGGTTGGTGCGCTTGAATCCGAGCGATTCAATTGTGGGTATTGGGCCGTCATCACTACGGGCGAGGTTTGCGGCATATTTATCGACAGGGTAAGGCTGCACAAAGAAATCATTGCACTTTTTAAGCCAAGCGCGCTTGTACGGCGTGAATATGCCGTAAGGCTTGCCGGCTGCGGTCAGCACTTCATCCTGCTCGAAAATCACCTGATCCTTGAATTGCTGGAAACCGATGCCGGCACTCCGTAAAGCCTCACTTACCACCGCGTCGCGCGCTATAGCCGCGGGCTCATAATCGCGATTGCAGAATACGGTTTCCACGCAGAGGCGTGAGGCCAATGCGGGAATCTCTTCCTGCGCTATGCCATGGCGCACGATAAGGCCGCCGCCCCTGGACTCCAGTGCAGCTTTCAGCTCGCGTACACTTTCCCAGATGAACTCCACGCGGCGATCTGATTTGTCCGTGAGTTGGCCAAGAATCTCCGTGTCGAATACAAATACGCAATACACCTGGCCGGATGATTTGAGCGCGTGATACAGGGCTGCGTGGTCGTAGTCGCGTAAGTCACGACGGAACCAGACGAGGGATTTACTCACGGTGATAGGGATGATTGTGGATCACGCTCTGCGCGCGGTAGAGCTGCTCGGCCAGCAATATGCGCACCATGCCATGCGGCAGCGTCAGGTTGGACAAGCCCCACAGCCAGTCTGCACGGCTTTTGACATCCGTATGCAGGCCGTCCGCACCGCCGATGACGAGTGCAACATCGCGCCCTCCGGCCAGCCAGTTTTTCATACGTTCGGCCAGTTGCAGGGTGGTTACCTGTTGGCCGCGTTCATCCAGTGCAATCAGGTAGTCCCGGCCTGCAACTTCGATGATCCTCTTGCTTTCAGCTTCCTGTACCTGCGCGGAATTTTTGCCAGAAGCACGCTTGTCCGGCTTGATCTCGATGATTTCAACTGTCAGTTCGCGCGGCATGCGCTTTGTATATTCAGCGCAACCGGCTTCAACCCAATCCGGCATCTTGTGGCCAACGCTTAATATACGCAGTTTCATGCGCGAACTGGATTTAAGGGGAGAGCTGGCCGGGATCAGCCAGGTGTGGAAGAGTCCGTGATATGGCGGCGGCCTTCTGCCGCTCCCCATAACTGCTCAAGGTTGTAGTAGGCGCGTGTGGTCGGCAGCATGACATGCACAATGATCTCACCCAGATCCACCAGTACCCATTCACCTTCTTTTTCACCCTCGGTACCACGCACATCGGCACCCAGTTCCTTAAGCTTTTCGCGCACATTGTTTGCCAAAGCCTTAGCCTGCCGGCTGGAGGTGGCATTACAGATGATCATGTAAGTCGCCATGGAAGTCAGCTTGCGTACATCCATCACGGCGATTTCGTAGCCTTTGATATCTTCCAGCGCGTCAACGACGGCTTTTTTCATTACTTCTACATCCAGGGGTTTGGTGCTCATGCGATCCTTAAGAAGGGTGTAGCTTGATAGATTAGGGCGTGCAGAAAATATCTGCAATAGGGGTCTCAGGCGGCCTGGACAGGAATTTTGCTACGCTGACTGACGATGCGGTTATGGGCGTCTACATAAACCAGCTGCGGCTTGAACTTTTCAAGCTCGATCTCGTTGTATATAGCGTAGCTGGCGATAATCAGCAGGTCGCCAGGATTTGCCTTATGCGCGGCTGCGCCGTTCACGGAAATCGTGCCGGAGTCGCGCTGCGCACGGATGGCGTAAGTAGTGAAGCGCTCGCCATTGGTGACATTGAAAATATCGATTTGCTGATATTCGCGAATATCGGCCGCCTCCAGCAACGTTTCATCGATGGCACAGGAACCCTCATAGTGCAGCTCGGATTGCGTGACGCTCACCCGGTGCAGTTTTGATTTCAACATGGTTCTTTGCATGGCCTACCTAATTGATTCTGAAGGACGACTATTATAGTCAGTTAGCGCTATGGGTGCAAAAGTGGGCTGGAGGGCTGATGGGCGAAGCAATCAGGGCCGGGCGCGAAACTCGATATTGTCGATGAGTCGCGTCTTCCCCAGTCGGGCAGCACCCAATACGACCAGGTCGTGATCGTCGCTGGCTGCGGGAGCAAGCGTTGATGCTGAACGCACCGAGATGTAGTCGACATCCCAGCCAGCCTCAGAGAGGGATTGCGCGGCCTGTGTTTCCAGCCCGGGAAAGTCCTTTCGTCCAGCCTGTATGGCTTGTACTACTTGCTTCAAAGCCTGGGACAGGGCCTTGGCCTCGATTCGCTGCTGCGGTGAGAGATAGCCATTGCGCGAGCTCATTGCCAGGCCGGCTATCTCAGGCAGGGTTTCGCGTACGGTTTCCCCGGCGATGATTTCGATCGGCAGGTTAAGCTGTTTCACCATGTGGCGAATGAGGAATAGCTGCTGAAAATCCTTTTTACCAAACACCGCTGCCGCAGGCTGTACGGCATTGAACAGCTTGAGCACCACGGTAGTCACACCGGCGAAGTGGCCCGGCCTGGAAGCGCCGCAGAGCTCCTCGGCAATGGGCGGCAATGCTACGGTCACCGACTGGGGCATGGGATACATTTCGTCGACGGTGGGCGTGAATACAATATCCGCTCCTGCTGCCGCGAGTTTTTCCAGGTCGGCCTCAAGGGTGCGCGGATAGCTTGCCAGGTCTTCGGTGGGGCCGAACTGCAATGGGTTGACGAAAATGCTCACCACCACACATTGCCCGTGCTGTTTCGCCAGCTCAACCAAGCGGATATGACCCGCATGCAGATTGCCCATGGTCGGCACCAGGGTAACGCCAGCCTGGCCTTTAAGGCGCTCGCGCAATGCTGCTATCGTGGAGATGGTATCCATCAGTAGCTGTGCTCCACTGCCGGGAACGTTTTATCCTTTACCGAACGCACATACAGCCTGACAGCTTCCTGGATACTGCCCGTCTCCTTGATGAAGTTGCGGACGAATCGCGGTGCCTTGAACTCGGCTGGATGTTTTTCGGGTGTGCCGGTGTAAATGCCCAGCAAGTCCTGGATGACCAGTACCTGTCCGCTACAGTCCACGCCAGCGCCTATGCCGATGGTAGGGGCTGTGATAGCCTCGGTGATAGTCTTGGCCAGTGCGGCAGGCACCATCTCCAGCAAGACAAGGCATGCGCCCGCTTTATCCATCGCAATCGCATCGGCCTGGATAGTCTTTGCGCTTTCTTCGGTGCGTCCTTGTACCTTGTAGCCGCCAATCGCCTCAACTGACTGCGGCGTGAAGCCCAGATGCGCACAGACCGGGATGCCATGCTCTACGAGATAGCCGGCAGTTGCTGCCATCTTGCCGCCACCTTCGATCTTGACGATATGGGCGCCCGCTGCAAGTAGCTGGCGGGCATTTTCCAGCGCGGCCTCTTTGCCCTGCTCATAAGTGCCGTAGGGCATATCGGTCACGACCATGGCGTTCTTTGCACCGGCAGCGACTGCACGGGTATGGTAGATCATGTCCTGCAGGCTGACGCCGAGCGTATTGCCAGCGCCATGCAGCACCATGCCGAGCGAGTCGCCTACCAGCAGCACATCCACGCCTTCGGCAACCATGAGTTTGGCGAATATCGCGTCATAGCAGGTCAGCATGGCGATCTTTTCGCCGCGCTGCTTCATCTGCTGCAAGGCTTGGGAAGGGTTGTCCATGCTCATGCCAGGCTACTCAAAATTGGGATTGAAATACTCACGGCGGCCCTTGATCTGCATGATGCGCTCGATCAGCAGGGAGAGTGACGCTTCATCGTTGGCGATATTGAGTTTGTCGTTATTGACGATCAATAGCGGCGAAGCGTCATATTGGTGGAAGAATTCGCTATAAGCATCGGCCAGCCGCACCAGGTATTCGCGCGGGATAT
>CAZBSR010000131.1:0-4005 GCA_964494575.1 uncultured Methylophilaceae bacterium
TCTGGCCGCCGCCGGTGTGCGCGTGCCCAAGCCATACAATTTCTACGAGGGTGTACTGCTGATGGAACTGGTGACCGACGCGAACGGCAACGCGGCGCCCAGGTTAAATGATGTGGAATTGTCCGCAGAGGAAGCGCGCAAGCACCATCAAACCCTGCTGACAGAGGTGGTACGCATGCTGTGTGCCGGCATTATCCATGGCGACCTCTCTGAATTCAACATCCTGCTGGGCAGCGAAGGCCCGGTCATAATCGACCTGCCGCAAGCCGTGGATGCTGCAGGCAACAACCACGCAAGCAGCATGCTGGAACGCGATGTCGGAAACCTACGGGATTATTTCGGGCGCTTTGCACCCGAGTTGCTGACCAGCCAATACGCCAAGGAAATATGGTCACTCTATTCGCACGGCGAGTTGAACGTGGAAGTCGAGCTGACCGGAAAATTCAGGCAGGACAACAAGCCGGTCGACCTGAAAAGTGTCATCCGCGTGATTGACGATGTGCGCAAGGAAGAAGCGGCGCGCAAGTTGCGTCTGGCCGAACCGAAAGTACCGTAATCAGGGATTTGTTACAGCAACCCTCTCTCGGCAAACGACAATGTCGTATTGCCTGCCACAATGAAATGATCCAGCACCCGCACATCCACTAGTGCCAAAGCCTGCTTTAATGCTGTCGTCAGCAGCTCATCGGCCCTGCTTTGCTCCGCCAACCCGGACGGATGGTTATGGGCAAATATCACCGAAGCGGCGTTGTAGTGCAAGGCACGCTTCACCACCTCGCGTGGATAAACGCTGGTTTGCGTGAGCGTGCCGCTGAACATTTCCTCCTGCGCCAGCACACGGTTTTGTGCATCCAGGAATAGCACCATGAATACCTCACGATGCAGGCTACCCAACTTCAGACACAGATAATCCCGCACCTGGCCGGGCGACCCGAGTACATCACGTGTCTGCATTTCCTCTGCCAGCGCACGGCGACTCATCTCGAAGATGGCCTGTAGCTGCGCGTATTTGCTGCTGCCGATGCCGCTCACTTCGGTCAAGCTTTCAAGGCTGGCGGCAAAGATACCATTGAGGCTGCCAAAGCGGGTGAGCAGGTCACGCGCCAAATCCACTGCGCTTTTGCCCACGACACCCATGCGCAGGAAGATCGCCAACAATTCGGCATCCGACAATACGCCGACGCCTTGCTGCAAGAGCTTTTCCCTCGGCCGCTCGCCCTCCGGCCAATCGGTAATCGCCATCCCCGCCCCTTTCCTATAAAATTGAATCTATTAACTTTTCACAAATTATGACTCATTCCACTAAAAAAATATTGCTCGGCATCACCGGCGGCATTGCGGCGTATAAAGCAGCCGAACTGGTGCGCCTGCTGGTCAAGCAAGGCATTGATGTGCAAGTTGTCATGACTGAGGCCGCCTGCCAGTTCATCACCCCGGTGACCATGCAGGCACTTTCCGGCAAGCGTGTTTTCACCAGCATGTGGGATGCCAGCATTGCCAATGGCATGCCGCACATAGAATTATCGCGTAATGCAGATGCCATCCTGATCGCGCCCGCCAGCGCGGATTTCCTCGCCAAGCTGGTGCACGGTGGCGCAGATGACCTGCTCTCCACGCTTTGCCTCGCACGCGAATGCCCGTTGCTGGTCGCCCCCGCCATGAACCGGCAAATGTGGGAGAACCCAGCCACGCAACGCAATATCAGCCAGCTTAAACAGGATGGGGTACGGATACTCGGCCCCGATAGCGGCGAACAGGCCTGCGGCGAAACCGGCTTGGGACGCATGCTTGAGCCGGAACAATTGCTGGCGGCAATCAAAGCCGGGCAGCAGCCGCAAATCCTTGCCGGCAAGCGCATCCTGGTTACCTCCGGGCCGACTTATGAAGCCATAGATCCAGTGCGCGCCATTACGAATTTGAGTTCAGGGAAGATGGGGTTTAGCGTTGCGCAAGCTGCGCAGGAAATGGGCGCTGAAGTCACCTTGGTCAGCGGCCCTGTTGCGCTTGGCCCTCTGCCGAATGTCAATATGATCAATGTAATCAGTGCGCAGGAAATGCTGGACGCCGTAATGAAAAACATTCCGGGCCAGGACATTTTCATCAGCGTGGCAGCAGTGGCGGATTACCGTGCCGAGAATCCCAGCCCGAAAAAGATCAAGAAAAGCGCAGGCACAATGGCGCTAAACCTTGTACCCAATACCGACATCCTGGCTAAAATCGCCAGCCTGCCTCAAGCGCCGTTCTGTGTGGGTTTTTCTGCCGAGAGCGAGAACTTGCTGGAATATGCAGAACAGAAACGCAAGCAGAAAAAGCTGCCGCTGATAGCGGCCAACCTGGTGCAGGATGTGCTGGGCGAGGATGAAACTACGCTAACCTTGCTGGACGATGCCGGTAAGCACCCCCTGCCTAAAGTCACAAAACTGGAGTCTGCCCGTCTGCTTTTGCAACATATGGCTGGTATGCTGGAATAACCGGTGGCGGATTATAAATCTTAATGGAAGTCGTTTATGAGCCTCAAAGTCGAACTTAAAATCCTGGATGCGCGGCTGCTACATAACATGCCAGCCTACGCGACATCTGGTTCCGCAGGTCTTGACCTGCGCGCCTGCATCGAGCATACGCAGACCCTGCATCCCGGGGAGACAACGCTGATTCCCACGGGCATGGCTATTCATCTGGCCGACCCGGGCTATGCCGCCATGATCCTGCCGCGTTCCGGGCTGGGCCATAAGCATGGCATCGTGCTGGGCAACCTGGTTGGCCTGATCGATTCGGATTACCAGGGCCAATTGCTGGTCTCGTGCTGGAACCGCGGTAAGGAGGCTTTCATGCTAAACCCGATGGAGCGCATCGCCCAACTGGTGATTGTGCCTGTCATGCAGGCCGATTTTGAGGTTGTCGAAGAGTTCAATACTTCAGAACGCGGTGAAGGTGGATTTGGCAGTACCGGTAAACACTAAATTAAGTAACTAACAGCGCATTGCGGCATTGCTCAAAGAAATTTAATCGCTTATCGCGTTAAATTGAGCTGCTTCAGCAGCCAATTAAACGGCGAAGACCCTTGCGGTCTCTAAAATCATATGCGGCAACATTAAAATTTCTTTCGCGCCTTGCACTGCATCTGCCACACTCACTTAACTAATACTCCAGAATGGCTGATAAAACTTGAAAACTTGGTCGTTTTCGTGGTATAAATGCGGTCTTTCGAATTTTGGTAGCTGTACTAGGAGATTTAGCATGGCCCGCGTATGTCAGGTAACCGGCAAAAAGCCGATGGTTGGGAATAATGTTTCCCATGCAAACAACAAGACCAAGCGTCGTTTCCTGCCCAATTTGCAAAATCGCAAATTCTGGGTTGAGAGCGAAAACCGCTGGGTAAGTATGCGTATCACTAACGCCGCTCTGCGCACAATCGACAAGAATGGCATTGATGCTGTTCTGGCTGGTATGCGTGCCGCCGGCGAAAAGATCTAAGGCGCTAAATACTTTTAGCAGAATAAGGGAAAGCAATCATGCGTGAAAAAATCAAATTGGAATCAAGCGCCGGAACTGGTCATTTTTATACCACTTCCAAGAACAAGCGCACTATGCCGGAAAAGATGGAGATCAAGAAGTTTGATCCAGTCGTTCGCAAGCATGTCATGTACAAGGAAGCCAAGCTGAAGTAATTTCAGCTTGAGTTCAAATAAAAAGCCCACAAATGTGGGCTTTTTATTTGTCATTTATCCTGCAATGGGATTTGGAGCTTTAAGCCATCTTGTAACAACGCAAACGCAGGGAGAAGTCCTCCAAGGCCTGTATCCCACTGGCTTCCGCGCAATGGCACCATTCCTGCAGATTCGGTAACAACTGCTCCTGGCTCCCTGCCGCAGAGCGCGCCCAAATCTTGACCAGCTCCAGTTTAAGCTGGTAAATAGTCTGGAGACGTGAGCTATATTGCAATACCGTATCCAGCGCCTGTTTTTCATCGCTCTGCAAATCGGCCTCGTCCCGGCGCATCCAGGA
>CAZBSR010000132.1:0-3952 GCA_964494575.1 uncultured Methylophilaceae bacterium
CCCGCCCTGCTCATGTTGAGCGCATCCACGTTCACAGCCGGGTCGAGCCTGAAACGCAGGCCTTCAGGAATGCGATTGGCAGCGCCCTTGGGGTTGAATCCGTCCGAACGATTGGCCGGCCATGAAAAAATATCGGCACGCTCGATTTCCACCAGGGCTATGCCAATCGCGTGGCGTATTTCACCCCGCTGCAGTTCCTCTGCAGTGATCTGCCCGCCCAGAAACGGCAGGCTCGTCGCCGTAGTGCCGTAATGGCCGTCAAATACCCCATAGCTCTTGGAAACGTTCTGCAATCTACCGCCCCAGCAAGCCTGCCACTGCCCATCCACCTTCCTCGTCTGCCAGAACTCCCACACCGTATCGCTTGCGGGCTGGTAGATGGTCATTTCACCATCGGTACCCTTGGATGGCACCGCATGCCCAGGGATGGGTACGGCTGACCATTGATGGGCAAGCCCGGGATCGGTATAACCCTTCTTCTGGCAATCCCACTGCGTCACTTTTACCGTCGGCACATCTGCACCTACGCTGTATACCGGGCTGGAGTAATCGCGGGTATTGATATTGACCGTGCCGTAATAAGCAGATTTTTGCCTGAGGAATTCAGCAACAAACGCTGCCGAATTGGGATGCAGAGGTACATTCGCCGGAATGGGTGCGTACCAGAAACTGCTCGGTGAAAATATCTTATCCGTAACTACAGCTTGCATCTCTGCCGCAGTCGCCACTTGGGATACTGCCAGCATGCACATAGCCATGAGCAGCTTGCTTGCGCGCTTTTTGGCCCAATGACTTTTATTTAAATTCCGTTTATTTAAACTCATAGGCTCTTCCTATCCTTAATTTTTCAAGTAACTTCTTGCCGAACTCGATCCATTTTTTTTCATAATAGAAAGAGGATAAATGCGCTGAAATAAACAGCACCAGAATCAACAGCGGGCGCTTGGCGTATTTCACCAGATGCTCGCCACTACCAAGCCATGTGGTCATCAGGAAGGGGTGGATAACGTACAAGGCATAAGAAATGGCTGCGATATAGCGCAACACGTGATTTCGCAGAATACCGAATGCCTCCTGATTTAGTAGCGTGATGCCGACCAGCGAGGCCGCAAGATAAGGGCGCAGATACTGGATGAAACCGCTCTCCGGATGGCAGGAAATCACGAGTAGCGGGAGCACGACCAGTATGCTGCCGTATCTCATAAATTCGCGCATGGTCTCGCCCAGCTTGCCGTTGTAGATCAGCGCCAGCAGCGCCCCAGCAAGAATGTCGTCAATGCGGAAATGCGTAACGACTGAGAAATGCACATCATTGACCACCCTGAGCAAAGTAAAGGCTATGCACAAAAGAGGAATAATCATTAACCCTCTTTTTTTGAATAGCCCGACCAGCATGGCGATACCGATATAGAAATGCAGCTCGACACACAAAGACCATAGGTGATCGGTAGCCGGAATCAGCGGTTTAGGCGGATAGTTGGCGTAAAACAGGAAGTGTGCCCACCACGTGCCGGTGGAGACAGGGTACACATAAAACACAAGCAGCATATATAGCCATGCCAGCGGCAGGATGCGGAACAGGCGCCGGATAAGGAATTCGACGACATTGGGGCGATGCAGCAGGAAATGCGTGATGAGAAAGCCGGACAGAACAAAAAATAGCACCATGCCCAATAATCCGGCGGCCACATTCAGCTGCCACAGTTTGGGGCCGAGAGGCAGCAGATGCGAAGCCAGCACCAGCAGGATACTGATGCCGCGCCAGCCATCCAGTACCTCAAACCGCTCGCTTGCCATTAGTCTCCCCTCTAATATCGCGGCTTACAGCCCGGCGCCTGCTGAAGAAACCGCGCGCAGGCTCTTCAATGAAGCGATAACAAAGTTTGGCCACCAGAAGCGTCAACAGAACGAATACCAGTACAGTAAGCAGGCCAAAGCCTTCACCGATGAAACTGAAATGTTTCTGCAGCCTTACAAACAGCGCCAGGCTAAAAAAGTGTGAAAGGTAGAGCGAATACGAAATGTCCCCAAGATGGGCAAAAGGCCGGATAGCCGCGGCTCGCTGTCCCCTGCCCTCATACAGGGTCGCCGCAGCAATCAGTGCGAATGAGGCTGAGCCCCATATCAGGGTCCGCATCAAGGGGTCTGCGTGCAGCAGATTGGCCAGGACTGCGAGTGAACCCACGGCAAGTATGGCGGCCTGCATCCCGCTCAGCCGATGACCGCGCATATAGAGCACGGCGATGATGCTGCCAAGCAGGAATTCGAATACCAGCGGGCTGGTCATCACCTGCAAAATCAGGGAGGCAGGCTGAAAAATGATGCCGGCAATGACAGCGCAGGCAAACCATGCGCTTATGAACGGCAGCCGTGCGACTGGCTTCAAGCCAAACGCGAGGGAAATTGCGAATACTACATAGAAATACCACTCGAATGTAAGCGTCCAGGCCATTGGGATGACATAGGCCGTATGCGCGCTCATGCTCATGGATATTGGAGTCTCGCTGTAAGGCAGGAACAGCATCGACATGATGAATTCCTGCGCGCTGACATGGGTATTTATCGAGCTGCCGGCAAGCAATACCAGGGCGAAAGCCACCCCGGTCAAAACCCAATACAGAGGCGCGACCCGCGCCAGGCGGCGCACAAGGAAATCTTTCGCCGTATAATTTTTCGCGGGGTCCGACTGGGTAATCATCATGATGAAACCGCTGATGACAAAAAATATATCGACACCCGAGCCGCCGAAATTCAGCAACCAGCGGCTCACATTCACCATCTCGGATTGCGAAGCCACATAATGGTGGCAAACAACTATTGCTGCTGCCAGGCCGCGCAGGACCTGTACCCATACAAACATATCAACTCCCGCCAATTAAATAACACATTACATTGGCTGGCCATTATCAGAGCGGCCAACATCGCGCTTGGATCGCACCCATGCCACCTGTCGCTTTACCAGGAACTTCAGGTATAGAGGCACTTTGGCCATGGCGTAAATAGGCGCATAAGCCAGCTGGCTGAAATCGATGATGCCGCGACCGAACCTCACCCAGGCCAGCAGCACTGCCACGGACAGCAAGCCAAGATTGATGAAGGCGATCGCCCACGGCCAGGCATTGCCCGTTGCCCACCATAGGATGCTGCCGAGCAGGAACAGAGCTGAGGTCGCTAGCGTGAGCAATGCCAGGGGCGGAATGAACATGTCGAGTACAAGTGCTGCCAGCCCGATATTCATGCCGGCAATGCCATTGATCAGTTGCCTGGGGCCTTCTTTCAGCATCATATTCAAATGGCCATGCTCCCAGCGCGTACGCTGGGACTGCATGCCTTCGGTGTTGGCAGGAAAAACACTGGTCACCACAGCCTCGGGGCAGAATCGCGGGGCATAGCCCTCCTCTGCCAGCTCCAGCCCCAGTTTCAGGTCTTCAACGATATGGCCGCTTGCCAGGTTTGCCTGCCGGATAAGCTGCCAGGGAAAGGCCATGCCAGTGCCCATCAAGTGGCACGGCAAGCCCAGTCGCCGATAACCCAGTGGCCGGGCCCAGTTTTTTACATGCCAGGCGAACTCCGCCACCCTGGTCTTAAGCCCTGCTTCTGCCGGTGAATGCATCAGGTATAACGATTGCGCCGGTAACCCCTGCTCCATGCAAGTGGCAGCCAGCACAGCCAGTGCATGCTCATGTACCAGGCAATCCGCATCCACGATAATCACCACATCGGGCGGAGCCGATTCCAGATGGCGCACGCCATAATCAAGCGCGTAGCTCTTGCCCCTGAGTTGCTCGTCATGGCGCTCAATCACTTCCGCACCGCATGCGCTGGCAACTGCCGCCGTATCGTCGCTGCAGTTATCAGCGACCACCAGCAATCTATCCTGCTCATTGAGCTGGGCGCGGATGGCATTCAATACCTCAGCTATGCCAGAGGATTCATTGTGGGCAGGGACTAG
>CAZBSR010000133.1:0-3940 GCA_964494575.1 uncultured Methylophilaceae bacterium
GGGTGTTTATCTGGCCGAACCAGAAAAAGATTCTGGGCATTGTTTCAGCCAGTGATGATGAAAAAGCAAAAGCGCGACGAGTAGCATTCCTGGCATCACGTACCAATGTCATGCTCTCGATCCCGATGCTGTTTTTCATGGCCAATGGGTTGTCGCATAGAGCGGCCATCGGCTTGTAATTTAAACTAATTATGCTGCAAACGGCGGCTGATGCCGCCGTTTGCATTTCTACTTTTGATATTGTTTGAGTGATAAAAATGTCACAGCATTTAATGAATACCTATAACAGGCAGCCTGTCACCTTTGTAAAAGGGGAGGGCGTGTGGCTATGGGACGAGCAGGGCAATCGTTACCTGGACGCACTGGCCGGCGTAGCCGTCAACGGGCTGGGGCATGCGCATCCCAAGCTTGTTGAGGCGATTGCCGAGCAAGCAGGCAAACTGATCCACGTTTCAAATATCTATCACATTGCCGAGCAGGCGCGCCTGGCAGACAAGCTGTGTGAAATCTCTGGCATGGATAAGGTGTTTTTCTGCAACTCCGGTTGTGAAGCCAATGAAGCCTGCATCAAGCTGGCACGCCTTTACGGGCACAGCAAAGGTATAGAAAACCCTGAAATCATCGTGATGGAAAAGGCTTTTCACGGCCGGACGCTGGCCACTTTGTCTGCGACCGGCAATCGCAAGGCACAGGCGGGATTTGAGCCACTGGTGGGCGGTTTTGTCCGTGTGCCTTTCGATGACCTGGAGGCGGTACGCCAAGTCGCTTCGCGCAACCCCAATGTCGTTGCCATACTGCTTGAGCCGATCCAGGGTGAAGGCGGTATCAATCTGCCCAAGGATGTCAGCGCGTACCTGCAGGGCTTGCGCGAGATATGTGATGAGAACGGCTGGCTATTGATGCTGGATGAGGTGCAAAGCGGTATCGGGCGTACCGGCACGTGGTTCGCCTTTCAGCACACAGGTATCGTACCTGACGTCATGAGCCTGGCCAAAGGCCTGGGCTCTGGCGTGCCTATCGGCGCGTGTGTAGCGAAGGGTATCGCGGCAGAGGCATTTACACCGGGTAAGCACGGCTCAACTTTTGGCGGTAATCCGCTAGCTACTGCCGCCGGTTTCGCCACCTTGAAAACCATCGAGGAAGATGATTTACGCGCACACGCCGAAGCGCTGGGGCAGTGGATACATGACGCATTGCTGGCTGAGTTCAAGGGTGTGGACGGTGTTGTCACCATACGTTTTGCGGGCCTGATGATAGGGATTGAGCTGGATCGGCCATGTGCAGACTTGGTCAAGCAGGGGCTTGAAGCCGGGCTGCTGATCAATGTGACGGCAGACAACGTGGTACGGTTGCTGCCGCCGCTGGTAATGACGCAAGATGAGGCGCAGCAACTGGTCGATATACTCGCTCCCCTGATTAAGAAATTCCTCGGATAAAGCGTTTACCGGGCAGATAGCGATCTCTGAATAAACGAACATTATGGGAATCAAACATTTTTTACAGTTCAAGGATTTAAGCCGCGACGAGCTTGAATATGTGTTCGCCCGGGCGCGCTGGATCAAGGCGCAGTTCAAGGACTATCAGCAATACTGGCCTTTAATGGATCGTACGCTGGTGATGATTTTTGAGAAGGCCAGCACGCGTACGCGCCTGTCGTTCGAGGCTGGTATGCACCAGCTCGGCGGAGCGGCGATCTATCTCAATACCAACGACTCCCAATTAGGGCGAGGAGAGCCGGTAGAGGATGCCGCGCAAGTGATTTCGCGCATGAGTGATATCGTCATGATCCGGACTTTCGAGCAGGATATTATCGAGCGCTTCGCGGCCAATTCACGCGTACCGGTGATTAATGGCCTCACCAATGAATATCATCCCTGCCAGATCCTGGCCGACATCCTGACTTTCATTGAGCATCGCGGCTCTATCCAGGGCAAAACGGTCGCATGGATCGGTGATTCGAATAATGTATGCAATACCTGGTTGCAAGCTGCGGAAGTGCTGGATTTTAATGTGCACGTTTCCACGCCGCCCGGCTATGAGGTCGAGCAGGAGCGTGCAGGCCTGTATGGGCATGAGCATTACGAGGAGTTTCCTGATCCGATGGAGGCCGCGGTCGGCGCAGATCTTGTGACGACAGACGTCTGGACCAGCATGGGTTTTGAAGCGGAAAACGAAGAGCGCAAGCGTGACTTTGCCGATTGGCAAGTGGATGCCGACATGATGAAAGTCGCTGCAAAAGATGCACTATTCATGCATTGTCTGCCGGCGCACCGCGGCGAAGAAGTCGCAGCAGAAGTCATCGATGGCGCGCAAAGCGTAGTGTGGGATGAAGCCGAGAATAGGCTGCATGTGCAAAAAGCACTGATGGAATATCTGCTGCTGGGGAAAATCGGTAATTAGGATGGAGCCCAGACCAGCCAGCCTTTCCAATCATATCCTGCCGGTAGCGGCGACCATGCTTGGGGTATGTATAACGGTCATTTCCCTGCTGCAACTGGTGCCAAAAAACAGTATCTCGTCCTGGGCTGATGAACTGTTGGCTGTGAACAGCCTGGATTTTCTTGCAAGCACCATGCTCTCGTATTGGGCAATCCGGCACAAGGACGCTTCTGCCAGTGTGGAACGATGGGCGGACAGGCTGTTTCTATTTGGCCTGATGGTGATGGTATTTGTCAGTTTTCTGGTGGCTTTTGAGTTGTTTGTGGATTAAGGAATTAAGTAATGAGTGAAGCTGATAAAGCTAATGTTAAAAAAGTGGTGCTGGCCTACTCCGGCGGTCTTGATACCTCGGTCATCCTCAAATGGCTGACAGATGTCTACCAGTGCGAGGTGGTGACATTCACTGCCGACATCGGCCAGGGAGAAGAGCTGGAGCCTGCGCGCGCAAAAGCCACGAAATTCGGTGTGAAGGAAATCTACATAGATGACCTGCGCGAAGAGTTCGTGCGCGACTTCGTTTTCCCCATGTTCCGTGCCAATACGGTGTATGAGGGCGAATACCTACTTGGCACCTCAATTGCGCGGCCATTGATTGCCAAGCGCCTGATTGAGATCGCGGCTGAAACCGGCGCCGACGCCATTTCCCATGGTGCGACCGGTAAAGGCAACGACCAGGTGCGTTTTGAGCTCGGTGCCTATGCGCTAAACCCCAACATCCGGATCATCGCTCCCTGGCGCGAATGGGATCTGCTGAGCCGCGAGAAACTGCTGGCCTATGCCGAAAAGAACGGTATTGCCGTGGATATGAAGCACAAGCAGGGCGGCTCGCCTTACTCCATGGACGCCAATCTGCTGCATATCTCCTACGAAGGCCGCCATCTGGAAAACCCGGCGGCAGAAGCCGAAGAGGATATGTGGCGCTGGACTGTCTCGCCTGAAAAGGCCCCCGATGCTGCGGAATATCTGGATATCGAATATCGCAATGGCGACCCTGTTGCACTGAATGGCGAAGCGATGCAGCCGCATGAGCTGCTGGCCCATCTCAATAAGTTGGGAGGAAAGCATGGTATCGGCCGCCTAGATCTGGTGGAAAACCGTTATGTAGGGATGAAGTCCCGCGGCTGCTATGAGACGCCGGGAGGCACCATCATGCTTAAGGCGCACCGTGCGATCGAGTCCATCACGCTAGATCGTGAAGTGGCGCATCTGAAAGACGACCTGATGCCGCGTTATGCCAGCATGATTTACAACGGCTATTGGTGGAGCCCGGAGCGTGTGGCGTTGCAAACGCTTATCGACCATACCCAGGCTACGGTGAATGGCTGGGTGCGGCTCAAGCTCTACAAAGGCAATGTCATTGTGGCGGGGCGCGATTCCGCCACGGATTCACTATTCGATCCGACCATTGCCACCTTTGAGGACGATAAAGGTGCTTACGACCAGAAGGATGCGGGCGGCTTTATCAAGCTCAACGCCCTGCGCATGAGGATTGCAGCCAATT
>CAZBSR010000134.1:0-3936 GCA_964494575.1 uncultured Methylophilaceae bacterium
CCTTGCGCACATGTGTACCGCCCGAACCGCCGCCCTGTTTGTATAACCAGCCAGCCGCACTCTGCTTCAGATCGGAAATCACGGGTTTAAAGCTGATCTCTGGATGCGGAATTTTCAATATTTCCAGCAGCATGAAAAACTGGCGCGGACGCTTCAGGTTGCGTAGCACCCTCGGCGCATTGCCGATCAATGGCAGATGTCTTTCCACCACTTCGAGCAATTCAGGTACTGCTTCAAAACCACCGCCATATACCAGGCCTGTGATTCCTTGGGTATCCACCTGATTAAGCGCATGCTCAAAATCGGCCACATCAAAATGGCCGTGGTCGTATCCGACTATATGGCTCGTTTTTGCCACATGCCGAGTATCGGTATCCGCAAACGCATCCAGTGAAATTACCTCATAGCCGGCCGCAGCCGCAGCCTGTACAAAGGGCCGAGCAGAAACTGCAGCAATGACAATTCGTTTCTTCACAGCTTCATTTACAGTCTTCACTGGATCACATTTTTAAATGCACTACCTGAGGAGTCGGCGCGCCGTTTCGAACGCCGACAGGAAATCCAGGTAATGCTTCTTTTCATTGCCCAGCATACGTTTCAGCAAGTCATGCTGCACATCGTACTTGAGCCTGCCTATCGCCAGCGCGCCTATACCGAAAGCTTTTGCGCCCTCGATTGCAGCTCCGTCAGCCATCACATCCACACCCTCTGCGCCGGTCGGCGGCACAGCGTTCACATCAGCGACTATCTTCAATGTTGACGAGGCTGCCATCTGCTCACGGGTAAGTACGCGCACGCCAGCAGCCGCAGCGCACAACGCAACTTCCGTGTGGCCAAGCACCTGTGCTTTTAGCGCGTCATCACTGCCGTCCACGAAGCCGATATTGGTGTTGTAGCGCTTATTGTATGACTCGGCCCTGACTTGCACATCAGCCAGTGATCGGTGCGCGACCAGCTCAACCGTGGCGCCGTTTTTCGCGGCAATCAGGGCCACGCACCCGCCTACCGGCCCGGTCGCGCCAAAAACACTGACTTTGCGGCCATTTAAACCAGCACCGAAGTTCTTGAGCAGATGCTGCTCAACCTTGGCCATCATGGCAGCGGCTGTAGTAAAGGCGCCGGAAGGGTCAGCAAACACGGATATCTCGAATGGCGGCACCATGGCTTTCCTGGCGGCTTCCAGCATATCCATGGCCAAGTCGATATCGCGCCCGCCGATAAAGACGCTCTCACGTTTTATTCCGCTTGGGCTGCGCGAAAAGATGGCGTCTTGCACCAGCCCGGCAACTTCTTTCAGCTCCACATTGGTGTAAGGCACGATCTTCTCGAACCCGGCATCGAAAGCCATGTTGACATCAAACGGGCTGGCATTCTTGGCCGCCGTGATTAAATGCAGAATTGAGACTTTATCCATGATTCACCCTAAACATTAAGCAGCACAAATTCAATTGATCTCTCTCAGCATTCCGCCCTGGTTGCGACCTTTGCATATGACAAACTCCAGCGTTGCATGCTGGGAGAATTGCCCTTGCAGTTTTTGCCTGGCAGATTCTGCCTCGCCCTGGCTGGGAAACACCGCAAAACCAGTCGGCCCCCAGGAGCTTTGCCCGAAACAGGCGACGCCTTGTGCGTCCAGGGCCTGCAACACGGCGCTCACGTGTGGGCTGGCGTAACGACCGCCCTGTGCCGGCGCAAAATAGTCGCCCGTACGCTCCTGCAGCTCGCGAATGGCTGTACCGAATGTCGCCAGATCGTGCTCCGCCAGCGCCGGCAATGCCTGCATCAATACACGGCGACACATCTGTGCGGCGATATCGGCAGGAAACTCCGGCAGACTGCGAAAAGCCTCAGCTTCCTGCTCGCCGTGGATACCGGTTTCCGCGTGATCAAGGATCAGCAGGATACGCCAGGATTCCGGGAAGTCTGCGCGGGCGATCACCGGCGGAATCAAGGTCTGGCTGCCGCGGCCGCCGTCAATGACCACGCCGCCCGCAGCGAAGGTTCCGAGGCCGATGCCGGAGCGTGCGCCGCGCTCGGTCAGCAAAGCCACATCTTCCAGTATCAGTCCCAGGTTATAGAGCCTGTTCATCGCCAGGCCTACGGCCAGTGACATTTGCGTGCCGGAACCCAGCCCCGCATGCTGCGGTATCACCTGCGCCAGCTGCAAATGCATGCCGCCCTGAAGATTAAGCGCCTTGGCGAGTTTTTTTGCCACCTTGATGGCGCGTTCGGCACCGGCGCCTTCGGCAGTAATCGCCACAGCCCGCCACGCACTTAATACCGTCAAAGGCTGATCCAGTGAAACGCCTATGCTGCCGAAGCGCCGCCCCAAGCCGCCATTCAGGTCGAAGAATCCCATATGCAGGCGCGCTGTAGTAGTGACGCTCACTCCCCTGTCTAACCTTATTTCAACCGCCATATCAATCCTGCTCGCCACCTTATCTAATCATCAGTCATTGTAAACGAGCGCAGCCGCGTACAGAAATTCGCCGGGCCAATTCTGCCTTGACGCTTGTTTTCCCCAGCCTGCATAATCAGGCGTTGGTTTTTAATTATTTATCGAAGGTCGTGATGGAGAAATTTGTGCAAGCCGGCAGCATGGACTCTGTCACCTGCCCTGCCTGCGGTTTACTCTGCGATGATCTTGTTGTTGATTGCGATACGGCAGGCAATATCGGGATCAAAGGTAGGGCCTGTGCCAAAAGTATCGCTTTTTTCCAGCAGCCCCCTCGAAATACTCCTCCGCGCATTGCAGGCAAAACGACCGACCTGCGATCGGCAATCAATAGAGCCGCCGAGATTCTGCGCGACGCAAATCAGCCGCTGATCGCCGGCCTGGGTACCGAAGTACAAGGCATGCGTGCCGTCATAAGCCTGGCTGACCGCACCGGCGCCACGCTGGACCACATGAATTCCGGCAGCACCATGCGTAACACACTGGTGCTGCAAAATTCCGGCTGGCAAGTCGCCACATTGACGGAAGTACGCAACCGCGTGGATCTGCTGCTCGTCGTCGGTACAGACATCATCAGCCATAACCCGCGTTTTTTTGAACGTGTGATATGGAATGAAGAAAGCATGTTCGGGCAGGATACTGGCTCGCGCGAAGTGGTGTACCTGGGCGGCCGCAACCTCGATATATCCGCCGGCATATCGCCAAAAGGCGTGCAGCCCACAGTGTTACCCTGCGACATTGCGGACCTGCCCGCAGTAACGGCGGCGTTACGTGCGCTGGTTTCCGGGAAAGCGCTTGTGGCAAAGACCGTCGGCGGCATCGCCATAGCCGACCTGCAAGCGCTTGCCAGTCGCTTGCAGGCTGCCAGATACAGCGTTGTCGCCTGGGTGCCAGGTGCATTGGATTTTGCGCACGCCGAATTGAGCGTACAAAACATCACCGGATTGATTGCCACATTGAATGCCTCCACACGCTCCTCTGGCCTGCCTTTGGGCGGCAGCGACGGCGACACCAGCGCAAACCAAGTGAGCGCCTGGATTAGTGGCTATCCGGTGCGCAACTCTTTCATGCGCGAATATCCCGAATACGACCCCTATTACTTTTCCACCGACCGGCAGCTAGAAAGCGGCCAGGCAGATGCCATGCTCTGGATCGGCACATTCAATCCACGGCGCTTGCCACCATCCGCCGATGTACCGACTATAGTCATCGGCCATGCCAATATCGAACTGGCGGACGAACCGGAAGTGTTCATTCCGGTCGGCACACCCGGCATCGATCACGCCGGCACCATGTTTCGCATCGATGGTGTGGTTGCACTGCCACTAGCAAAGCTGCGTAAAACCGCGCTCCCAAGCTTGAGTGAAGTGGTAACAGCCATTGAGCAGGCTGTTACTGCAAAGAGAGGCAAGCATGCTGATTAAGCTGAGCCAGGGCACTGTGTATGACCCCGCTCACCAGGTTGACGGAAAAGTCATGGA
>CAZBSR010000135.1:0-3866 GCA_964494575.1 uncultured Methylophilaceae bacterium
ACGCGCTGGCTGACGCGCAAAAGGCCTGCGACCTCAGCCCTGCGCACCTGTCCTTCTATCACCTGACGCTGGAACCCAACACGCCATTCCACCGCACGCCGCCCAGCCTGCCGGACGACGACACCAGCGCCGCTATGCAGGAAGCGATCGAGAACCTGCTTGGTCAGCATGGCTATGAACATTACGAAACTTCCGCTTTTGCCAAAAAAGGCCAGCGCTGCCGGCACAACCTGAATTACTGGCAGTTCGGCGATTATCTGGGTATAGGTGCCGGTGCACATAGCAAGCTGAGCTATCACGACAGGATCACGCGCGAAAGCCGCCATAAGCACCCCAACCGCTACCTGGAAAAAGCCATGACCGGTGAAGCAGTTGAGCGCGAGTGGGTCATCAGCCCGGAAGAGCTGGGCTTTGAATTCATGATGAATACGCTGCGTTTGACTGAAGGTTTTGAAATCGCGCTATTCCAGCAGCATACGGGCCTGAATATAGATGCCCTGGGAGCCGCTCTGGATAAGGCTGACAGACTAGGTCTCATTGAAATGGATATGCGCGTTATCAAGCCCACATTGCGTGGGCAGCGCTTCCTGAACGAACTGCTGCAACTGTTCCTGCCTTAATTCGAACTCAAAAAGAGCGCGAATCAAATACGATTCAACACCGCCTCATCCGACGAGTTCGTGTCGCGTAGCTTCAATTGCCTGTCGGTCACGCTCACCACGAGCCATTCCTCATGTATACCCGCGCAGCAATCGATGCTGAGCACATTCCCATTCAGCTGCCAGGTGCCACCTGCCGCCGCTGGCCGGGCATGTAGCCAGGAGTTGTAAGTACGCACTCCGTCATCAATGGAAAAACTGATCTCTTCGTCCGGGCAGCTACCCGACTCACAGGCCCATGAGCCTATAATCCGCTCCGCCTTGACCTCGCCAGCGTTTGGGTCGCATCCGCCAAGTACAGTGAGGGAGCTGATGGCAACCAGGAGTGCGGCTGTTTTTATATGAAGAATGCGCCTGGTAAAAATGCGGCCCTTAATCTGCAATTGATTGCCGCAGCTCCCATACGCTCTGTAGCAGCATGATCTCCTGCAGCACCTCCAGACTGAATCCGGCGCGCTCGCCTTCGCGGTTGTCTTCCAGCAGGCTTGCCAGGTATTCGCCAGCCTTGCCCGATGTCCAGGCTTCCGTCAGTTGCGAAACAATATGCGGAAACTCTTCGATGCTGGTAGCTACCACCATGGCAGCCCTGGTTTCTTCCCATTGCGGCGTCATCACGTTGAATGCTGTATGCAGTCGTTTGGCCAGGGCGATGAATTCCTCTTTCTGCTCCTGGCTGCGATAGACATCCAGCAGGTAGAGCCAGGCATGCAGCGAGGTTTTCGGCTGCGCGCCGATATGATCCAGCAATACTGATATTGCCTGCGCCGGCCTGCCCATGCTGATGAGTATCTTGGCTTCTTCAACGACCGAATCGAACTCCTCGATAAGCAGGGCGCTATCCTGCTCTCTTTCGAAAATGCCCGATTTGGTCAGGTCGAACGAATTGCTGATATCGCTAAAAGACGAGTTACGGCCAATGGCGTTAATCTGGTCGTTGGTCACGTCCTTGACCTGCGTAAACAGGCGTTTACGCACCCAGAACCACGCGGCGACGGCCAGGATCAGGCCAATCACTATCAACACGAACTGGATCAATATTCGAATCCAGGCCGAATCGATCGACTCCTGTTCAATCAGGACGGGCTTTTGGGCAGGGTTCAGGGCTGGGGCTGGAGCCGGCTTGGCTTGAGCGGGTTTCTGAACCGGCTCAGCCTTTGTAGGTTGCGGCGCTATAGGTTGCGCCGCTATAGGCTGCACTACTACAGGCTGTGACATGGGTTGTGACACCGGAGGCTGCGCTACTACAGGTTTTGCCACTGTTGGCGCTGGCGATCCTGCCTGAGCAGGCGCCACAGGCTTGGACTCTATAAAAGCCAGTAACGCCGTTTTCAGTCCGGCCAGGCTTTCCTGCATCCGCGTCAGGCGCTGCTGCAATTTTTCCAGCTCCAGTTTCAGGAATTCGTTGCGCTGCTTCAGGGCTTCATACTCGGCCTGCATCTCTGGCGTCACCAGCGCTTTCGCCATGTCCGCGATGTGGTAGCTCATACGCAGGTGCCGAGCGCTACCACGCGCCTTAAACGGCGCCGCGTGGCTTGATAGCGACTTCAATTCAGGGATGATCAAAGTACCGGGCTGGCTGAAAACGCTATTGGGTTGAATTGCGGGATCGAGGTCGCGGCTGAGCTCGATAGACTTAGCCACGAATCGTTGCTGCATCACCTTGTTTCCGGGATAAAACAGGGCGGCCAGCTGATTCAGGCTATCCCCCGGCAACATCGGCCAGACAGTTGCATCCGGCGCCGGCGACGCTTCATCGCCGGATAATTCCGCCATCACCAGCCCGCTGAAGCAGGCCGCTACGACCAGCAGCAACGGCCAGCGCCAACTTGAAAGCCGGGAAATAGTTTCCCTGTGCCTGCCCTCCGGGCAAACACGATTCCAGTATTCTAGCCGCGGGTGAGTGACTGGCGGGCGCATTCGATGGCCAGCTTGACCTGCGCAGGGGCGGTGCCGCCCTTATGGTTACGGCTGGCGAGTGAGCCTTCCAACGTCAATACGGCATACACATCGTCGCCAATCTGTTTACTGAATTGCTGCAACTCCTGCAACGGCAAGTCGGAGAGATCACAGTTTTTATCCACGGCATGCCGCACGGCCAGCGCAACGACTTCATGCGCATCGCGGAACGGCGTGCCCTTCTTGACCAGGTAATCGGCCAGATCGGTCGCCGTGGCAAAGCCTTCAGCCGCCGCAATACGCATGGCTGTTTTGTTTACGGTGATGCCGCGCAGCATATCCGCGTAGATTTCCAGCGTGACAAGAATAGTGTCTGCAGTGTCGAATAGGGGCTCTTTATCTTCCTGATTGTCCTTGTTATAGGCCAATGGCTGACCTTTCATCAGGGTCAGCAAGGCAACCAGATGACCGTTGACCCGGCCAGTCTTGCCGCGCACCAGTTCCGGCACATCGGGATTCTTTTTCTGCGGCATGATGGACGAGCCGGTGCAGAACCGGTCGGCGATATCAATAAAGCCGAACCTGGGCGAAGACCACAAAATAAGCTCTTCGGAAAAACGCGAAAGATGCGTCATCACCAGCGCGGCAGCGGCGGTGAATTCAATGGCAAAATCCCGGTCCGACACGGCGTCCAGCGAGTTTTCGCAAACGCCGTCGAAGCCAAGCTCCTTCGCTACCATTTCCCGGTCGATCGGGTAGCTGGTACCCGCCAGCGCAGCAGCGCCCAGCGGCAAGCGATTGATCCGCTTGCGTGCATCGGCGAAGCGTCCGGCATCCCTTTGCAGCATCTCGAAATAAGCCATCAGGTGGTGGCCGAACGTCACCGGCTGCGCAACCTGCAGGTGTGTAAATCCAGGCATGACCGTATCGACATGCTGCTCGGCCAGGTCGAGGATGGAGAGCTGTAGCTTACGTATACCCGCAATCGCGTCATCCACGGTTGCCCGCAGCCACAGCCGGATATCTGTCGCCACCTGGTCATTACGCGACCGGCCGGTGTGCAAGCGCTTACCTGCGTCGCCGATCTTGTCGGTCAGACGCTTCTCGATATTGAGATGCACATCCTCCAGATCCAGTAGCCATTCAAACTTGCCGCTACGGATTTCCTGCAGAATGTCGTTCAAGCCACGCTCGATCGCCTGAACGTCGGCCGCACTGATGATGCCTTGCGCACCCAGCATGTGTGCGTGCGCCAACGACCCTGCAATGTCGAATTCTGCCAGCCGCTGATCGAAACCAACGGAGGCGGTG
>CAZBSR010000136.1:0-3849 GCA_964494575.1 uncultured Methylophilaceae bacterium
AAATCTTGCGAACCGACAGCACGCCCGGATCAGTTTCCGTGGTGTAGGTTTCGCCCGTTTTAGCCTTGTACCAGTCAAGAATACGGCCAACGAAGGGCGAAATCAGGAACACGCCAGCTTCAGCGCAAGCACGTGCCTGGCCGAAACCGAACAGCAGGGTCAGGTTGCAGTTGATGCCTTCCTTTTCCAGGATCTCGCCAGCCTTGATGCCTTCCCAGGTAGATGCCAGCTTGATCAGCACGCGGCTCTTGTCTACGCCAGCATCTTTGTACAGCTGGATAATCTTGCGGCCCTTGGCAACCATGGCATCGATGTCAAAAGACAGACGCGCATCAACTTCGGTAGAGATACGGCCTGGGATATGTTTCTGGATTTCCAGGCCGATGGATACAGCCAACTTGTCGGCAGCGTTTTCGATCTGCTGCTCTTTGCTGCCACCTTGCTTCTTGGCATAGGCAATCGCATCTTCGATCAATGGCGCATATTGCGGCAAGGTGCTGGCCTTCAGCAACAATGACGGGTTGGTAGTCGCATCGACAGGCTTGACGCTCTTGATTGCCTCAACATCGCCGGTATCGGCAACGATAGTGGTGATTGCCTTTAATTGCTCTAATAAAGTAGCCATAGCTTTTCTCCTAATATCTCATCATTAATTTCAGAAACTGGTTTTTAAGAATTAATCGTGCATTATTCATCATTGCATTTATGGCCGATTAATTCAGGGTCGGTCGTTCGATTCGAACTGCATAATTCAGGCGAAAGATTATAACCGAAATCCGGCAGAACTTCATCCGGCAAGCTCATGCAGCATGTGAGAAATCAGGTGGTTACTGCTGTGTGATCAGGTAAGAAACCAGCAGGCTCACCACCGTAAGATCCGCACTGGTACCGGGATTAAGGCCGCGTCGCTTGAGATCGGCGTCGAACCTGAGGAGGTCGCGCTGATAGTTTTTTGGATTTTCCAAATTCAACAGCGCCTGCTCATGTAAGGCGGCCTCCTGCTGCACACCAAGCGCAATAGCTTGTCCATGCTTGCGCACGATGTGACTATCGGGGAACCTCGCCAGGAATCCCAGATGTAGCGCCGTTATTGCCCATGACGGATGCTGCCAGCGCTGCGCATACTCCTGATAACGATTCACCCCGAAGTCGAAAATGTCGGTAAATCCATTGGCATATTGCATGGCGATGAGGTCGCGCTGCTGCGCTTCCCGCATGGCTTCTAGCAGGGTCACAGCAGGCGCGCTATGTACATCATGCCGCGCGCTCTCACCCAATCCGGCCGGCGACGCCTGCACAATGGCGCGAAAAGCCAGCTCTGCATCCGCCACCGTCAAGCCATGCAAAACATCTTGCAGGCTTTCCCGCAAGCCGGGCTTTTCAGCAGTTAATGCGGCATGGATCACCGGCGCACATAACAGGACAATACCGAGATTGGTGTTGCAGGCTGCTACTTTCCAGCTGGCTTCGATCGCGGAAAAGATGCGCTGGCCGACGCTCAATCCCGGCGCAGCGATGACAGCTGCCGATGCCTCGGCACTATGCATGAAGTCCGCCACCACCATGCCATGGCCGTCGGCGAAAATATGTACGTTGCCCGGTTTCAGGGCTTCCAGTTCCGCCAGGCAGGCCGACTTGTAGGACGCGGCCAGAAATGCGGAACCATTCAATGAGGCATTCATGAAGCTGTGGCACGCCCCCGCTGCCCACTATCAAGGTGGGCCAGGAAATCGTCTACCAGCGCCTGCGCGATATCCAGCTCGCTATTCATTTCAAGCGCCCCCTGCAAGCCCTTCCACGCAGGGATGCTGTTAACCTCAAGGACATACAGTCGGCCTTCGCGATCGCGAATGATATCGACGCCGCAATAAGCGATATCCACCGCGCGCGCTGCAGCAACCGCCAGTTCCGCAATCTGCCCGGCGGGCGGCAGGAATTCACAACTACCACCCTGCGCCACATTGCTCACCCAATGACTGCCGTAACGTTTCATTGCACCGACAGCCTTGCCGTTAATGATGAATACGCGATGGTCATGCCACGCGCCCTCGCCGCTATCAATGAATTTTTGCAGGTAATAAAGGCCATCGACGTGCTCCTCCATCGGCACCGGGAATGGACTATTGTGATCTAGCCGTCGCACGCCCTTCCCTTGCGACCCGAACATGGGTTTGATGACCAGTTCACGTCCTGCCATGGTTTCCTTCAGGATAATGCTTTGCGCCTGCTGGCGGGATTCGCAGACCCAGGTATCGGGCGTGGGAATATTATTCAGGTGCAGCAGCAGGCTGGTCATAGCCTTGTCCACCGTGCGTTCGATGGCTCGGCCGCCGTTATAGACCACGATGTCGAGCAACTCCAATGCATGCAGGATATCCAGCCGGGCGATCACCTGCTGCAATGTGCCTGGAGGCACGCCGCGCACAAAAGCACCATCCGGCAGGGCGTCCTCGAAACCTGGAATAACGACACCGGGAGTGCCTTGCGTCAAATCCAGGCGACAATCCCTGAGCGAAACAAAAACCGCTTCGTAACCGCGGGCAGCAAATGCCAGCTGCAGGCGCTTGCCATGCCAGCCTGGGTCATCAGTGAATACGGGGATGCGTCGATTCAATTAAGCCCGGTTTCCAGAATTTGGATAGCCAAACGACAGGTCGATCAATGCAGCATCCAGTTTGCCGCCATTGAAACTGTTACCTGAATCCAGAGCCGTCACGGTCACGGCTGCGGGGCTGAACAGCAGAGGGTCGATCTTGTAAAAATCCATATTGACGCTCTTGAAAACATCGGCGAACGGGCGCCCATAATCGCGAGAAGCACTACTTGGCAACTCCCGCGCCAGCCTGGCAGCCGCATCATCGCTGCCTTTGACAAAAATGTGCGCATGACCGCCAAACAGGATGGCGTCGTTGGTTCGCCCCATGCCGGTCAGGAAATCCGGCGATGGCGGCGGCAATGGCGCACTGGCCATGCCATCAACCACGTCGCTTAGCGGAAAATGCAGCGCATGGATCTTGTGCATCGCCACTTCGAGCACGCGCGCAACGATCTGCACCGTGCCGGCCAGGCTCCTGGTCGGCGTCAGGATAAAAGTAAGGTTCTCTGCCGCAACACCGGTATCGCGAGCGACTTTTTCCATCACCTCGATGGGCGGCGGCTTATCGCTTTCCAGTACCAGGCATGCCGCATCCGCGCGGTCCTTGTAGTCCAGCTCTTTATAAAGCTCTTCCCGTCCTGCCAATGCGCGGCCGGGGCCCGAACCTAGCGAGAAGAATTTTTCGTGCGCCAGGCTCCAGCCCGCGTATTGACTGCCGAGGCAGGACAATACCGGGTTGCTGGAATGCACCGACAGCGCCCACGGCCAATGTGCAAATGTGCCGCAAGATTGCAGGCCGACATGGCCTAGCCCCCCCATACAGATTTCAGCGATCAGGCGCCCGGCCTCCAGGCCGCCCGCGTGCTTGATACCCGCATCGATAATGGTGCAGCCGTTGATTGACTTTTCCATTCCCAGTCGCAAGCTGCTGGCGTTATCCACCAGCGATTTAACCAATGGATTGGCCAGTGCATTGACACTGGGCCACAGCCTTGTATCAGGCGGGGTTGCATCAGGTGTATGTTTGGTGTCAGTCATGGGGATAGTTTCAGTTTGTATGCTCAAGTTTTTATGCTAGTTTTTATACTCTGCAAGAACCGTTTCAAGCGATTCCACTCTGCTAAATGCCAGTTCACGCGCCGCATCAGCGTTTCCCGCTTCGGCTGTCACAGTGCAAACCGGGTCATGCATACGTATTGCGCTGCCCGGCAAGGGGACATCTGCCACCCATTCCGGCCATTCCATATGGTCGG
>CAZBSR010000137.1:0-3843 GCA_964494575.1 uncultured Methylophilaceae bacterium
AGACTACTGTTTTGTTTGCATATACCAGGATGCGGCTCTCGATATGCCAGCGCACTGCACGGGAAAGTACGATACGCTCGAGATCGCGGCCTTTCTGGATCAGGTCTTCCACCTGATCGCGATGCGAAATACGTGCTATATCCTGCTCAATGATAGGCCCTTCATCAAGCACCTCGGTCACATAATGGCTGGTAGCGCCAATCAGTTTCACGCCGCGCTCAAACGCACGATGATAGGGCCGTGCACCAATAAAAGCGGGCAGGAATGAATGGTGGATGTTGATGATGCGCTGCGGGTAACGCTTGACGAATTCGGGCGACAGGATCTGCATATAACGCGCCAGGACGATAAGATCGATTTCATGTTCGTCAAACAAGGCAAATTGACTGGCTTCTGCTGCCGATTTGCTTTCCTTGCTGACTTCAATCAGGTGAAAAGGGATGCCATAAAAATCCGCCAGCCGTTTTGCATGCTGGTGATTGCTGATAATCAAGGCAATATCGCAAGCGAATTCGCCGCTCTGGTGGCGATGCAGCAGGTCAATCAGGCAATGGTCATACTGTGACACCATGATCGCAACTTGCGGGCGCTTATGGCTGACCTTAAGCTCCCATTGCATATTGAAGCGCTGCGCGACCGGTGCGAAATGTCCGGCAAAATCGTCCACATTGATGGCAAAACCCGTCAGGTCCCACTCCATACGCATCAGAAACAGATTATTCTCCGCGTCCTGGTGCTGGTCGGCATGCAGGATATTCGCATCATGCTGATAGAGAAAATCGGCAATCGCAGCAACCAGCCCCTTACGGTCGGGGCAAGTGATAAGCAAAGTGGCAGTATTTTTCATAGTTTTATGTAGTAAGCGCTACAGCCAAACCAAAATTAATTCGTGCGGTAATTATACAGCCTAACCGGGCGCACTGAGCCGAACACACTGGAGCATGCAGCTAAAGCCAGCCTTTTAAACCTGCCGCTATATATGCCCCTATATAAGTTGCGTGGCTTGCGGTAAGATTTATCCATGAAATTCCTTACGCTTTTAAGCGCCCTGACGTTTATCCATTATTGGCCGCAAGCGAAGACTGACCGACTGCAACAGCTGGTTTTACCGTATGTCCACTTGCTTGAGCGCAACTGCAACGATGGTAAAGGCCGACATGGGATTATCGCCTGGCTATTGGGTGCCTTGCTTCCCGCTTTGGTTATCGGCCTGGTTTATTATTTCCTGCTGCAAATACATGATGTGCTCGGCTTTTTGTTCGGAATCATGGTGCTTTATTTCACCCTGCGTTTCAGCCGATTTGACGAGCATGCCAACCAGATAGCAAAAGCTCTGCTGGATAAGGATATTGATCTGGCGCGGCAACTCTTGTCAGACTGGACAGGGATGGAAGCCAGCCAGTTCGGCGCAACAGAAATTGCCCGCGTGAGTATAGAAACCATGCTGAAACGTGCGCATCATGGCTTATTCGCGCCCATATTCTGGTTTGTTATTCTCGGCCCCGGCGGCGCGGTGTTATATCGTCTCTCGCACTTGATAAAACTCGAGTGGCGCCCACTTGAAGATAATGCGTTTAATCAATTTTCCCTACAGGTTTTCGGGTGGCTGGATTGGCTGCCCGCACGCTTTACCGCCGCCTGCTTCGCGGTTGTAGGCGATTTTGAAGATGCCATTTTTTGCTGGCGCACCCAGTCGCAAAGTTGGCCGGATAATACAGAGGGCTTTTTGCTGGCTAGCGGGGCCGGGGCGCTGGGAGTCAAACTTGGCGAACCGTTACCATACCAGGATAGTCTACAATACCGTCCCGAACTGGGTTTGGGCGACGAGGCCGATGCTGATTACCTGCAGAGTGTGAGCGGGCTTATCTGGCGCGTTTTAATATTAATGGTTGGGTTACTGTGCCTGCTTACTTTTGCAAGCTGGCTGGGTAGCTAAGCCAAGGTAACCGAAGGCAAATTGATGGAACTTTTACTGGCTAATCCGCGGGGCTTCTGTGCCGGTGTTGACCGCGCGATCATTATCGTGGAGCAGGCACTGGAGAAATTCGGCTCGCCTATCTATGTACGCCATGAAGTCGTGCATAACAAATTCGTTGTGGATGAGCTTAAGCTCAAAGGCGCGATATTCATAGAGGAGCTGGACGAAGTCCCCCCCGGCAACACGGTCATTTTCAGCGCCCATGGCGTTTCCAAGGCCGTGCGTGCAGAGGCAGAATCGCGCGGATTGCGCGTATTTGATGCCACTTGCCCGTTAGTGACCAAGGTGCATGTCGAGGTAGCCAAAATGCGTGCCGCCGGACGTGAGATCGTCATGATCGGCCATCGCGGCCATCCCGAAGTTGAAGGCACCATGGGGCAGGTAGAAGGTGGGCAGGCAGAAAGCGACCATACTGACAGCACCCAGCATGCCAGCGGCATGTACCTGGTGGAAACCCCGGAAGACGTTGCACTGCTACAAGTAAAAGACCCGCTAAAGCTGGCCTATGTCACGCAGACAACATTGTCGATTGACGATGCCGCGCGCGTAGTGGATGCGCTCAAGGCCAGATTCCCCGAGATCAGTGCGCCCAAGAGCGACAGCATCTGCTATGCCACACAGAACCGGCAGGATGCCGTGAAGATCATGGCCAAGGATTGCGACCTGGTGATTGTAGTGGGATCGCCTAACAGCTCGAATTCCAACCGTTTGAGGGAAGTGGCGAAGAACCAGGGCGTTGAATCCTACATGGTGGATAACGCCACCCAGCTTGCCCCTGACTGGATAATCGGCAAGCAGCGTATTGGCGTCACGGCAGGCGCATCGGCTCCGGAAGTCCTGGTCAAGGAAGTCATCGCCCAACTCCAGAGCTGGGGTGCCGCCGACGTTACCGAGCTGCAAGGCGTCATTGAAAGCGTAGTGTTCCAGCTGCCAAAAAACCTCACAGCTGCTTAGGCACTACTCTTTTGGACTGACCAGGTTATCCAGGCTGCAAGCCGTTTTATTATTGATGGCGAGCGTAAGCAGGCCGCCGGTTATTGCAAGATACTGCATGAAAATAATCGGCTCATTGAGTTTCATCGCAAATGCGATAAATACTGAATAACCCGCCAGCACATAAGCGGCAAATTTTGTTTTATAGCCGAGCAGCAGTGCCGTACCGCCAATCAATTGAATCAGGATCATCAGCGGCGCAAAGATCGCCGGCAAACCATGCTGACCCAGATAGATTTGAAAATCCTGATATCCGGTTGGGTTTTTCATGATGATCATGATTTGAATAATGATCGCTACCAGAAAAATCTGCGCCAGTAAGATGCGCGCCAGAACGCCGATATATTTTTCCATTTGCTTTACCTTCTTAAAATAACTTATCAAAACGGGAACATCATAATAACATGATGCATTCATGCCGCATCGGCGGCAATACATGCTCGACCGGGAGAATCACATGAGATTATTTATCCTGCTATTCAGTGCATTCATTTTAATCGCCGCCTGCTCACAGGAAGATCACAAAACACCCAAAATAGCTGAAGGCGCCCGTCAGGCGCTGGACAAAGCCAAAGCGGTCGATACCACCACGGAACAGGCTGCGGATGCCGCAAGACAAAGCATCGATGAGCAAACGCAGTAAGGCCGCACACAACTATCCAATAGAAGAAGTCGACTGGCGGGCCGCCGCTGAGCTTTCCAGAATCAGGACTCAGGTATTCATCATTGAGCAGGGTGTCACGCCCGAGCTGGAGTGGGACGGGTTGGATGAAAATGCCCTGCACCTGCTCGCCTTTGATCACAGCAAGGATTACGACAAAACCCCGGTTGGCTGTGCGCGCATCCTTGCAAATGGTGCCATAGGCCGCATG
>CAZBSR010000138.1:0-3813 GCA_964494575.1 uncultured Methylophilaceae bacterium
CCTTTGCGAAATCCTGGCGGGAAATCACCGACCCCACCAATTTTGCTAATCTGCTTTGCAGCTTCGCGAAAGCTTGGTGGCCAGGGGCAGAATCGAACTGCCGACACGCGGATTTTCAATCCGCTGCTCTACCGACTGAGCTACCTGGCCAGGTTATGCGGACTTTGAATTCTCGCAAGTCGCGCATTATAGCAAACTTCAGCGATTCTTGTTATATAGAGCCAAACGATTTTGTATGTTGTTCTAGATGAATATCTATTGCACAGATATCGTGCTCATTAAATTTAGCTGCATGTTCTAAAAACGCTATCGCTCGGGTATGCTCCAAGTCATCCCCATATTTGTTCTCTGACCCCATGCCGATATTTAAGATAACGCCGCCCGAAATAAAGCTTGCGCCCGCACTGCAAAGCAAAATAGATAATAAGACCAAGCCTGCAGGGTCACTGGGGCGGCTTGAGTCGCTGGCGCTGAAAATCGGGCTGATGCAAAACACGCTGACTCCGATGCTGCAACGGCCGGTGATGATGGTGTTCGCTGGTGATCATGGCATCGTGGAGGCTGGCGTCAGCCCTTTCCCGCAGGCCGTTACCCAGCAAATGGTGCTGAATTTTCTGGCCGGCGGGGCCGGCATCAATGTGTTTGCCAAGCAGAGTGATATGCAGGTGCGCGTGATTGATGCCGGGGTAAATTATGTGTTCCCCCCTCATCCAGAGCTGATCGATGCCAAAGTCGGCATGGGGACGCGTAATTTTCTCCATGAGCCCGCAATGACAGCTACGCAGTGTGAGCAATCACTGATGCGTGGCGCCGAGCTGGCACGGGCCGAGATCAAGTCTGGCAGCAATGTGTTTGGTTTTGGTGAGATGGGTATAGGTAACACTTCGGCTGCAACCGCATTGATGTCTGTCTTGTGTGGTTTGCCGGTAGCCCAGTGTGCAGGACGCGGCACGGGACTGGATGATGCAGGGCTGCAGAAAAAGATTGCCATCATTGAGCAGGCATTGCAGCACCATCACCTGGATGGGAAGGACCCGCTCCGGGCATTGGCGACATTTGGCGGTTTCGAGATCGCCATGATGGCAGGAGCCATGCTGGGAGCGGCGGAACAAAAAGCGTTGTTGATCATAGACGGATTTATCGCTACAGCAGCCTTGCTGGTGGCGGCCCGGATGCAACCAGCCGTGCTGGAATACTGCGTATTCGCGCATCGTTCCGGGGAGGCTGGGCATGGCCTGCTGCTGCGGGAATTGAAAGCCGAGCCATTGCTTGATATCGGTCTGCGCCTCGGTGAAGGCACCGGCGCCGCTTTGGCATATCCCCTGATACAGGCGGCTGTTAATTTCCTGAATGATATGGCATCGTTTGAATCTGCCAATATCAGCCGCCAGGAACTTATATGAGCCGGATGCGGGCCAGCATAAAAAAAGAATGGCGATTGTGGCTGGTGGCACTGATTTTTTTCACGCGTATCCCTGTCAGGGTTTCAGACTTCCAGGATGCAGACCTGAATCGCTCGGGCAAATATTTTCCGCTGGTGGGTATATTGGTTGGTCTCGCGGCGGCAGCGAGTTTTGGTTTGGCAATCGTGATGCTGCCATTACCGCTCGCCGTGCTCATCAGCATGGCAGCCACCATCGCGCTAACAGGCGCATTCCATGAGGATGGTTTGGCAGACGCTGCAGACGGCCTCGGTGGCGGCTGGGAAAAAGAGCAGGTACTCACTATCATGCAGGATTCCCGCTTGGGCAGTTACGGCGCGATTGCCTTGTTCATGGTTCTGCTAGCCAAGTTCGAAGCACTGACCCACCTTTCGGCACCGCTGTTACCAGGCATCATGCTGGCTGGTCATAGTTTGAGCCGCTTTGCTGCATTGCTGGTCATTTATACACAGAGTTATGTGCGCGCTGAGGGCAAGGCCAAGCCGCTGGCTACGCAGTTAAGTGGGCGCGAGTTATTTGTGGCAGGGCTGTTCGGGTTATTGCCGTTGGCACTGCTTTCACCCAGATTATGGCTTGCGCTGGTGCCGGTGATCCTTGTATGGCTTTGGTTCAGCCGTAAACTGAAAAAGCGCCTGGGCGGCTACACTGGCGACTGCCTGGGTGCGATGCAGCAATTGTGCGAACTGGCATTCTATTTGGGAGTGCTGGCATGGAGTATTCCCTAAATGGAGATTTACCTGATCCGGCATACCTTGCCGGATATAGCGCCCGGCATTTGCTACGGGCATAGCGACATTGGTGTTACGGCTAATTTCCCTGGTGACCTTGCGACCGTAAAAAACAAGCTGGCGGGAATTAGACCGGCGACCTGTTTTACCAGTCCTTCCCTGCGTTGCTTCAGACTGGCTGAAGCCCTAAGTCTGGGCGTGGCGATTCAAGATGCAAGATTGAAAGAGCTTGATTTTGGCGATTGGGAATTGTCGTCATGGGATGATATTCCGCGCGACGCATTCGACCATTGGGCAAATGATTATGTGAATCAGGCGCCACCCAATGGGGAAACTTTCCAGCAACTACACCAGCGCGCTACGGAGTTCCTGCAAGAAGTAAACGCTAACTCAAGAGATGCAGTTGTTGTTGTCACGCATGCCGGAGTAATCCGTGCGCTGCTGGCCGAGGCCTTGGGGTTGCCGTTAGTGAATAGCTTCCGCATCCGGGTCGACTATGGCAGCGTGACGCAATTGTTGGTGGATGAACAAGGCATGCACGTTGGTTACGTTAACCGCTAATGGCGTTATTTAAGTTTTAGCGGCAAGCCAGCGGCAATAAATTCCACCTGATCGCAGTGCGCAGCAACCGCCTGGTTAAGCCGGCCCTGCTCATCCTGGAAGCGGCGGTTGATTTCGCCCAGCGGTACGATGCCCATGCCGACTTCGTTACTCACCATGATAATGCGCCCGGGCAGCGTCGGCAGTAAGGTCAGGAAAGCTTCGCGCTCAAGCTCCCAGCTAGAGTCAGCGGGTGCGTGGCATTCAGGACATATCCATTGCGCCAGCCACAGAGTAAGGCAATCCAGGATTAGGCAACGCCCATCGCCCGCGTGTCTGGCCAGGGTTTGGGTCAGGCGGTGAGGCTCTTCAATCAGGCTCCAGTTTGCCGGACGGCGATTTTTATGATGCTGCACGCGCGCATCGAACTCGGCATCGTAAACCTGCGCAGTTGCGACATAGGTGACCGGCAGGCCGCTATCTACAGCGACTTTCTCGGCATAGGCGCTCTTACCCGAACGTGCGCCGCCCAGAATCAATTGCGGCATATTAACCCCAGTGCTTTTTGCATGACTGGCTCACTCCCCATTGTTGAATAATGTCCTGCAGTTGCTTCAAGCCATACGTGATCACGGATGGCCCGGGCTGCAGGATATCGGCAGATTTGATTTCGTGTACGAAGCCATTTTGTACGGCGGGTATGTTTTCCCAGCCGGGTCTGGACATCACCTGCTCGGGCTGGAATTTCTTGCCGCACCATGAGCCGATGATGATGTCCGGCCTGCGCTCGATGACTTGCGATGCATCTGCAATGACGCGGTTTTTGGCCGAAGGCTGGATGGATAGATCGGCAAAGCAATCTTCACCGCCGGCTATTTCTATCAGCTCGCCCACCCAGCGGATACCGCTGATCATCGGCTCATCCCATTCCTCAAAGTATATGACAGGTCGCGCAGGCAAGTAAGCAGCGGTTTCGCGCACGCTGGCAATCGTAGCCGTCAATGCTTCGATGAGCCTGTCAGCCTTATTTGATGCGCCTGTCAGGGCGCCTAATATAGAGATCATATTCAGTATCTGGGCAACCGAGCGCTGGTTGAAGGCGT
>CAZBSR010000139.1:0-3783 GCA_964494575.1 uncultured Methylophilaceae bacterium
AAGTGTCGCAAACAGCAATCCCCACAATGCTGAATACCTTAGACTGCTTTTATTTCCGTACCGCTCTTGGATTTAAAGAAGCATTTGGATCGATAGTTGCAGAGGCAGTGTTATGCGGATTACCGGTAGTGTGTAGTCGAAGCGGGGGTCATGCAGAGATGATTGAACATGGAGTGAACGGCTTCCTCTTCGATACCGAAGAGGAAGCTTTTGGTATTATAGAAGAGCTACGGAATAGCCCAGATTCAAAGCTGTCAGCAGGTGTGATAGCTTAGAGTTCGCTAACAAGGTCCACAGCAGGATGATGAATATGGGGCTGGTACGCTTGGCGCGTGAAATCCTGCAGTCCCTTGGATTGTGCCGCCACTGAATAGACCATTAATCGTGTAACCCATGCCTGCATTTTGTGCTGTGGGCCCGGAAAATAAGCCTGCCGCATTAAATGTACAACTACCTGAGCACATACTACCGCCGCCAGTACCAGACATGTTGAAACCAGTACCGGTTATATTTCCAGAGGGGTAGAAATACGCATAGTAGCCACTACTGCCGGAATAGGTTGAGTCAACCGAAATATATCCCGTGACTTTGTATTCGCCAAAATTGGCCCAGATTGCTCCAGAACTTATTTTAGCGACATGGCCGCCCCCAGAAGCAGCGTTAGGAACGCCGGTAATGCTCCCATTATAATCCAGCTCATAATAACCCTCTGCATTTGCGGCTGCATAGCCTGCGATCACGCCCAGAAGCGGGTCATTAACGCTCTCTGGTACACCTTGGTCATTGTATTGCTCTGCCACGGTGAAAGTACCAATCAGCGCTTGTTGCTGTTGCTGCTCTTTGTCGCCTTCCTGTGGATTTCCGCCTTCAGGCCCAGCTGCGCCAACGATAGGTCCGTCCTCGCTATAACCAGGCGTATTGCCCTCACCGGTGACAACACCAGATTGGCCCTGGAACAGAAGCAGGCTGCCGCTTTCATTTTCCAGATACACCGAACCATGGCTTACATGGACCGTTAACTTTTTATTATCGCCATCCTCATTATATTCGCCGGTCAGCTCCGTACCGCGGATACCGATAGTAGCTACTGGCGTATTGATACGATAGGCGGTCTTGTTGGTATGCCCAATCGCACCGGTAATGGCGCGCAGGCTACCCTTTACCAGCTTGAAGAAGCCTTTTTCACTGCCGTCCGTCTTGCCTTCATAGGCATAGTCATCCACCTTGAATTGGGTATTCGGCTGTAGTGATATATAGCCACCATCGGTGAACTTGACCTGAGTACGGCCATCGGATGTTCGAATAGTGTCGCCGGTGTTGATTTCTCCACCTCTGGCAAGCGGGCGCTCCAAGCCATCTGCGCTCAGTGCGGTGACATTGCCCATGGAAAACTCCACTCGGCCAGCCGCTGCATGGCTGACAATCGGAAATGCCGCTGATATCAATGCGGCGATCAAGGCCTGACGGTTTAATCTGAATGCTGGTTGGTTACCCATTTTAACTACCCCCTAATAACAGCACGACATCTTTTAATTAATCTTACGCTTGTAATCTTTTTAATCAAACATTACCAATTAAAGTCGCGGCGGAAATTCACCGACAATACTGTGCGGTCAAAATCGAATAATTCGTTATTGGAATCATTACGCAAATAGCTTAGTTGCGGCTTGATCGTCCACTTGGGAATTGGCAGGTACTTCATGCCAACCGTGAAATCGTACTGATCGTCATCCCTACGAATGAGGAAGGCCGGGTCGTCATCGTCATAGCGGCGATGCTCATAGCTGGTTGAGGCATATGCAACCCACTTGTAATTAAGCACCATCTGCCCGCCTGCACGCACGCCATAGATTGTATTGCTCAGGAAATCGAAATTGGAATCGTCAGTAGCCTCCTTGCCGCCGTAGGCACTTAGAAAGATGACCGGCGACTTATCACCGGCAAACGCATGGCCCCAGCCAGCGCCGATGATATAACGGTCAGCGTCCCTGATATCGCTACTTGGATATTTCAAATGTGTGGCTTGCGTGAACACGCTGACCTGATTGCGATCATCCAGGTCGCGCTGCCATTGGGCCGACACACCAAAAGCACGGCGGAATGTTTCACTATCCACATCAAATGAGCCGCCCTGCAAGGCTACGGTAAATGTATCGATGTATTTCTTGTAACTCAGGCCAAGAGTGAAATCCAGGGCATTGATATCAAACTGGTCGTTCGCCCAGTTCATACGGTTGTTGCTATTGGCAATACCAAACAAGGCTACGTTTTTACCAAATGGCTGCCGGAAAGAAACACCCGCAGCCAGATTCATGAACTGGCTGGATTGCTCTTGCGAAGCACTATTTAAGTCGAAGCGGATGCCTGGGGCAATACCAGCTGCTGCAATGGAAGAAACTGAAGTGGCGCTGTTGATGTTGCTGTCATGCCCGAAAGCGAAATCCAGATATGCGCCGAACGTTGTGGTAAGGCCCATTGATTTATCAATTGCCGCCATGTAATTCTCGATAGCGCTGGCCAGTTCAGGCGAAGGTTGCTGTCCTAGTACATTATTAAACTCGGCTTTTGCCGTCTCGGTCTCGCCGGATTTGAAATAGGCTTTTGCTATAACGCTGCGTGCCGCAGTATGGTTGGGGTTGATTGCCAGCACGCGTTCCAGGGCGAAGATACCGCGTGTGGTATTGCCGCTTTCCACTGCTGCAACACCGAAGTTGTAGTCGAAATCAACATCGCCGGAGCGCTCAGATTCCAGGGGCTCAAGTAGGTTATAGGCCTCCTCAAACTTGCCTGCTGCAATTAAAGTCTTGGCGTTTGCCAGGGCATCGGCATCTTCAGCAAATGAAATAGCAGGTGAAAACGCCAGACTGGCGATTAGGATTGCTTTAAGTAGCAATTTGAACATGACACATCCCCGATGATGAGTTTTTATTAACGGTATCGAATTATTCGATTACTTTATAGTATTTAGTTACTTACCTATTTAGAAATATAACATATTTTTTCGAAGCGTATCATTTATGCAACACACCTGCCAGTGCTTTTATCTGCAGAAAATTAGTTACTCCCCTACAACATCTGCCCCCCCGGGAGGTACAAAGCGAAAAACCTCGGCAACGAGCCTGGGATTGCGCTCCAGTTTCAGAAACTCGATTGCCGTCTTGTGCCCGAAACTGTCTTCCAGTTCCATTTTTTGCAATACACCGGCTTTAAGCCCCAAGAATATACGCTCGAATCCGCTCTCCTTGTTTTTGGGTATCGCCTGTACCCAATCCAGTCCATCCTGACGGCTTTCATCCTTCAATGTGAATTCTTTTTCAAGCTCCTTGCCGCCCGCCAACAATGCCGCCGGGCTTGACCCTACAGTCTTGCTGATTGTACGCACAGTGACCTGGTTTAACTCAGGATCAAACAGCCAGACTTTTTCGCCGTCCCCTACGATTTCCTGGACATAAGGCTTGTTGTAATCCCAGCGGAATTTGCCAGGGCCATTCGCCTGCCGCTGTATCTGGACCGTGCCGTCCACTTCCTGCACTTTGCGACCCTGATTGTCGGATACAAGCTGGTGAAACTGCGCCCGCATGGAATTAGTGTTCTGAAAAAAAGCTTTAAGGCTCTCTACACCGCCAGCTTGGGCAAGGCCCGTATAGGTAATAAAAGGGGACAGCAGAGCCAGCTTGAGCAAAAATCTTTTCTTCATCTATTCACGACCTATTTCAATTATTCACTTTGAGGGGCAAGCACTTCGCGGTTGCCGTTGCTTTGCATGGAAGAGACCAACCCGGC
>CAZBSR010000140.1:0-3767 GCA_964494575.1 uncultured Methylophilaceae bacterium
CAATTGCCATACCCAGCGTCAATGCAACCGCCGCCAAGCCAGGCAAAGTCAGTGTCGCCTGCAGCACTGAAAGTACCGCGACCAGCAGCAGCAGGTTGATACTTAACGCAAAAACAGAAACCACGCCGAAAGCCATGTAGTAGACCATCATGAATAATGCGATTGCGGCAAAGCCCCATAGTGTCGAATGCATGCCGCGCTTGATGTTCTCTTCACCCATGCTCGGGCCGACAGTCCGCTCCTCGATGATCTCCATAGGTGCTGCCAGGGCGCCGGCGCGCAGCAGCAGCGATACGTCGGTTGCTTCCTGGATGCTGGCCATGCCCGAGATCTGCACTCTGCCGCCGCCAATCTCCTCGCGGATGACCGGGGCAGTGATCACCTCGGCCTTGCCTTTTTCAATCAGCAGGATCGCCATGCGTTTGCCCACGTTTTCCCGTGTGGCCTGCTTGAATATGCCCGCACCACGGCCATCCAGGGTCACATGCACCACGGATTGCCCAGTTTGGTTATCCAGTCCCGGCCCGGCATCGGTAATGTAATCCCCGGTGAGCGTGACGCTTTTCTTGACCAGGATAGGCTGGCCGTCGCGTCCCAGATAGAACTCATCGCCAAATGGCACCTGGCCTTTGCTGGCCTTCTCCAGAGTCATTGCATCACTCTTCTCTTCGTCCACCATGCGGATTTCGAGTGTGGCTGTACGGCCAAGTATCTCTTTGGCCTTGGCGGTATCCTGCACCCCGGGCAATTGGACAACAACCCGATTCATCCCCTGCTGCTGGATGATGGGTTCGGCAACGCCCAGCTCGTTGATCCGGTTATGCAGGGTCTGAATGTTTTGTTTTAATGCGAAGTCCTGAATGCGTGTTTGTGCCTGAGGGCTCAAGCTGGCGACCAGCGTCTTGCCACCTGATTCCTTGATGGTCAGGTCCGGATATTCTTTTTCCAGAGTCTTTTTGGCTTTGGCCAACTCGTCGCCCTGGCTAAAACTTACCTGAACGCTCTGGCCCTGGCGTGTAACGCCAATGTAGCTTATTTTTTCTTTGCGTAGAGCGCTGCGGAAATCCCCGACATAACGTTCAGCGGCCTGATTCAGCGCCGATTTCATATCGACTTCAAGCAGGAAGTGCACGCCACCGCGCAAATCGAGGCCTAGATACATCGGCAAGGCGCCTATGCTACGCAGCCAGCCAGGTGAGCGTGAAAGCAGGTTGAGCGCAATGGTGTAATTGTCACCGAGCGTGGTCTGAAGAACGTCCTTGGCCTTGATCTGCGTATCAGGATTGACAAACCGAACCTTGACGCCAGTAGCATCAAGAATCGTCGCTTCAAACGGGATATTTTCCTGCTTCAGTATGGTTTCAACCTGGCTCAGCAGGGTAGCGTCAAGCTTGGTATTGCTTTTGCTTGATGTAATCTGCACGGCAGGCGATTCACCGAAGACGTTTGGCAGGGAATACAGCACACCCAATACTAGTACTACTAGCACCATGATGTACTTCCACATTGGGTAACGATTCATATTGCGGCCCGGAGAAGAGAGGTTTTGGTATTAAGTCTGAGACTAAAGCGACTTGATGGTGCCTTTGGGCAGCAGCGTCTGAACGGTGTGCTTCTGCACATTGATAATGGTTTCCGGCGCGACTTCCAGCCCGACAAAACCATCACCGACCTTGGTCACCTTGCCCACGATGCCGCCTGTAGTAGCGACTTCATCACCTTTTTGCAAGGCGGCGATCATGGCGCGCTGTTCCTTGGCCTGCTTCATTTGCGGGCGGATAAGCATGAACCAGAACAACACGAAAATAATGATCATGGGTAAGAAACTGACCCAATCCTGGGCGGGGGCTGCTGCTGCGTAAGCGTTACTAATCAACACGATAGACCTTTCTAGATGCTCAATGAGCTGGCGTAGCTAAAATATAACGCGAAATATTAACATAAAGCATTGCGCTGCCGCGCGAATTCGTCTGCAAATGCGGCAAACCGGCTTTGCTCAATGGCGGTACGCATGCCTGCCATGAGTTCCTGATAGTAGTGCAGGTTATGGATGGTGTTCAGGCGAGCGCCCAGGATTTCACCGATGCGATGCAGGTGGTGCAGGTAGGCACGGCTGAAATTGCGACAGGTATAACAGTCGCAGTCGGCATCTAGGGGCGACGTATCCGTCTTGTAGCGCGAATTCTTGATCTTGATGTCGCCGTGACGCGTAAACAGCCAGCCATTGCGGGCATTGCGTGTAGGCATCACGCAGTCGAACATGTCTACACCATGCGCAACTGCTGCCACCAGGTCCTCGGGCGTGCCCACGCCCATCAAATAGTGTGGCTTGTCTTGCGGCAGTTGCGGGGCGGTGTGTGCCAGTATGCGCAGCATATCGTCTTTGGGTTCGCCGACCGAGAGGCCGCCAATGGCGTAACCATCGAAGCCGATATCCACCAGCCCCTGCAATGACTCATCGCGCAGGTCTTCATACATTCCGCCCTGGACTATCCCGAACAATGCGTTTGAATTGCCTTTGTGTGCTGCTTTGCTGCGCTGGGCCCAACGCAAACTTAACTGCATCGAATCGCGCGCTTCATCCGGCGTGGCCGGGTAGGGCGTGCATTCGTCGAAAACCATCACGATGTCGGAGTTCAGTACTTTCTGGATGCGCATCGATTCTTCAGGCGTGAGAAAGCAGCTATCGCCATTGATGGGTGAACGGAACTTGACGCCTTCTTCGCTTATCTTACGCAGGTCGCCTAAGCTCCAGACCTGGAAGCCGCCGGAGTCGGTCAGTATGGGTCCGTTCCAGCCCATGAACTGATGCAGGCCACCGTGGGCGGCAATCACCTCCAGGCCGGGGCGCAGCCATAAATGAAAGGTATTGCCGAGAATGATGTGCGCGCCGATGTCGCGAATCTCGACCGGGGAAAGCGTCTTGACGGAGCCGTAGGTGCCGACCGGCATGAATGCAGGGGTCTGTACTTCACCGTGGGCCAAGGTGAGCGTACCGCGACGGGCGGCGCCGTCTTGTTTGATCAGGGAAAATTGCACAGCGATCTATTCAAAGTTATATATTAATTAGCTTCAACCGAAGCCGCGATACTATCATATAGAGCATATAGAGTTGTCGGCGTGCTTTGCTATACTATCCAAAACCAATAAAGGAGCCTCAAGCATGGCTGAAGTCACACCCCGCCGCGGAAGAAGACCATTGAACAGAACCAGCCTGCGCGAGCGCGGCATTTACCTGCTGCCGAATCTGTTCACCTCCGCTTCGCTATTTGCGGGCTTCTACGCCATTGTGCAGTCAATGAATGGCCGCTTCGAGCATGCGGCCGTGGCCATCTTCATTGCGATGGTGCTGGACGGCCTGGATGGGCGCGTTGCACGCCTCACCAACACCCAAAGCGCTTTCGGCGCGGAATATGACAGCCTGTCGGACATGGTGTCCTTTGGCGTGGCGCCTGCGCTGGTTCTATATGTATGGGCGCTGAAACCCATGGGCAAGCTCGGATGGATCGCTGCTTTTATTTATTGTGCCTGCGCAGCCCTGCGCCTGGCGCGCTTCAATACCAAGCTGGATGAAAGCGATAAACGCTATTTCCAGGGCCTGCCCAGTCCGGCAGCGGCAGCCTTGCTGGCTGGCCTGGTGTGGGTGTGCTTTGATAACGGCATTCGGGGCGACGCAGTCTTATTCCATGCTATCCAAATGAAATGGGTGGCTTGGGGTATTACCTTGTTTGCCGGCTTATCCATGGTAAGTGATTTGCGTTACTACA
>CAZBSR010000141.1:0-3735 GCA_964494575.1 uncultured Methylophilaceae bacterium
AATCGTGTGAACGGTGCATGCCACGCTTGGATGGTGACTTTTTGTTTTGTTGAACGGCCATGATCTACTCCTAAAATTGTACTTACTTGATTAACGCTATTAATTCTGTTTTTTACTGGCTTTCCATCCCTGGAGCGCTGCAAAAGGGCTGGGCTTCTTTAATTCATTCAGCTTGGTGTCACCACTACAGGCCTCAGCTTCGTGCCTGGGGGCTAACGGCAAGGCCAGCAATATTTCATCTTCAATCAAATCAAACACATGCATCTGCGCTTCAGCCACAAGGTAATCCTCGTCGCCATCCACCTCAGGGCCATGCTCCTCAAGCTCGGGAATCGCATCTTCATCGGCGACAATGAAAAACTTCGAGGCGATATCCAATTCAAACTTAAACGGCTCCAGGCAACGCTGACAGACCAGCTGCAAGCCGCCTTGAACATACAGCTCCAGGCTGGGCTTACCGCCCGTGTCGACACCGCCTACCAGGCGATAATTCAACATCCCCACAGAAGAAGCCACAACATCACTTAAACGTGAAAATTGCGAGACCGCGATTATATCATGTAATTCAAGCGCTTTCTTTGCAAACTCAGCACTGTTAATGACAGCGCCATGCGCTCCGCTACTACTAGTCTCGTTTTTGGGTGATGCAGCCATAAGGGGCGCATGATATAATTTGGCGCTTTCCGTGTCAAAAAAATCAGGCACTTTAAAATCAGTCTCAACTAAATCTTTACAACTGTCTTTAAAATTAGGTCTAGTGCGTGATTAAAAAAATACTTATAGCCAATCGTGGTGAAATCGCTGTCCGCATCGTTCGCGCCTGTTCGGAAATGGGCATTAAATCAGTAGCCATTTACTCGGACGCAGATCGACAGGCACTGCATGTCAAAAAAGCTGACGAGGCATATCATATCGGCTCAGACCCGGTCACTGGTTACCTCAACGCACATAATATAGTCAACCTGGCCGTAGCTTCAGGCTGTGACGCTTTACATCCCGGCTACGGCTTTCTATCAGAAAATCCTGAGCTGGCCGAGATCTGCGCACGCCGTGGCATCAAATTCATTGGCCCAAATGCAAAAGTCATTCGCCAGATGGGCGACAAGATCGAAGCGCGTAACGCCATGATAGGTGCGGGTATTCCATGCGTTCCGGGCAGCGATGGCAATCTTGCGAGTCTGGAGGAAGCGCGCGTGCTGGCTGCAAAAATCGGCTACCCAGTGATGCTCAAGGCTACTAACGGCGGTGGTGGGCGGGGTATCCGACGCTGCAATGACGAGAAAGAGCTGCTGGGCAACTATGATCGTGTCATCTCGGAAGCCAGTAAAGCCTTTGGCAAACCGGAAGTATTCCTGGAAAAATGCGTGGTTAACCCACGTCATATTGAGGTACAAATCCTGGCCGACACTCATGGCAGCGTGATTCATTTATTTGAACGTGACTGTTCTATCCAGCGTCGCAACCAGAAACTCATCGAAATAGCTCCCTCCCCTCAACTCAACGAAGCGCAACGAGAGTATATCGGCGCGCTTGCGGTGAAAGCTGCGCAGGCTGTGGGCTACCAGAATGCGGGAACCGTGGAATTCCTGCTGGATAGTGATGATAGTTTCTATTTCATGGAAATGAATACCCGCTTGCAGGTCGAACATACAGTCACTGAAACCATCACTGGCATAGATATCGTGCAGGAGCAGATACGTATCGCCGATGGCCTCAAGCTGCAGTATGAACAAAAGGACGTCCATTATCGCGGCTTCGCGATGGAGTTCCGCATCAATGCAGAAGATCCAAAGAATGACTTTCTACCCAGCTTTGGTAAAATTACCCGCTACTATGCCCCCGGCGGCCCGGGCGTACGTATGGATGCAGCCATTTATACCGGTTATGTGATACCGCCTTACTATGATTCCATGTGCGCCAAGCTGACGGTCTGGGCACTTACCTGGGATAGCGTCATCGAGCGCGGCCGGCGAGCGTTGAATGATATGGTTGTTTATGGTGTAAAAACTACCATCCCTTACTATCAGGAAATCCTGAAGCATCCTGATTTCAAAGGAGCAGATTTCAACACCAGCTTTGTGGAATCACACCCGGAATTGACCAACTACGCTACCGAATTCCCGCCCGAACTATTTGCAGCTGCAATCTCGGCTGCCATAGCGGCGCATGAAGGTATTTAAATCATTACAAACCTAAACTGTTAGATTAAAAATATGGCTAAAGTATATGTTTCAGAACTAGTTTTAAGAGATGGTCATCAATCATTGATTGCTACGCGCATGCGTCTCGACGATATGCTGCCCATCTGTGACAAGCTGGATGCAATTGATTTCTGGTCGCTGGAGGCTTGGGGCGGCGCCACCTTTGACGCCTGCGTCCGCTATCTTAAGGAGGACCCTTGGGAGCGCCTGAGAAAGCTGCGCAAGGCTCTGCCTAATAGCCGCATCCAGATGCTGTTGCGGGGGCAAAACCTCCTCGGCTATCGTCATTATTCTGACGACGTGGTGCGCGCTTTCATCAAACAGTCTGCCGACCTCGGGGTCGATGTTTTCCGTATGTTTGATGCCATGAATGATTTACGCAACCTGCGCGTATCTATTGAGGCAGTCAAAAAAATGGGGAAACATGCTGAAGGAGCGATCAGCTACACCACCAGCCCGGTACATGACGTCCAGTATTTCGTGAACCTGGCACAGGAATTGGAAGCCATGGGTTGTGACACCCTTGCCATCAAGGACATGGCAGGCCTGCTCACACCGCAAAGCACCAGCGATCTGGTCAAAGCCATCCGTGCCGCAGTGAAGTTACCGATTCATTTGCATAGCCATGCTACCTCAGGACTAGCCAGCATGTGCTTCCTGAAGGGTATCGAAAACGGCGCGACCATCCTGGATACATGCAATTCGGCCTTCTCCGAAGGTGCCAGTCACCCCACTACGGAGAGTGTCGTCGCAGCCTTGCAAGGAACTGAATTCGACACCGGCCTAAATCTGGCTGCACTACAGGAAATCACCGCTTATTTCCGTGAAGTGCGTAAAAAATACTGGCAGTTTGAGAGTGAGTTCACCGGTGTCGACACACGTGTACTTGTCAACCAGGTTCCTGGCGGCATGATTTCCAACCTCTCCAACCAGTTGAAAGAACAAGGTGCCTTGGGCCGTATGGATGAAGTCCTGGCTGAAATTCCGCGCGTTCGTGAAGACCTTGGCTTTCCACCCCTCGTCACGCCCACGTCTCAAATCATTGGTACGCAGGCCGTATTGAATGTGATGATCGGCGCCCGCTACAAGTCAGTGACCAACGAGGTCAAAAGCTACTTGCTCGGTCATTACGGAAAAGCTCCGGGTCCCGTGAATGCGGAGGTCAAAAAATCTGCCGTAGGCGATGCAGAAGTGATCCAGTGCCGCCCTGCAGACCTGCTCGAAAATGAAATGGATAGATTGCATGGGGAATCCGAAGGCTTGGCAAGATCGGAAGCGGACGTACTGACATATGCCATGTTCCCGGACATCGCCAAAACATTCCTGCAGGAGCGAAATGCAGGTACGCTCAAGGCTGAACCCTTGCTACTCAAGGACGCAGCCGCTACCAATGCCACGCGTTACGCTCCTGATGAATTCAAGGTAACGCTGCATGGCGAAACCTTTCACATCAAGCTCACCGGTAGCGGCCATACCGGCGAAGAGCATCGCCCATTCTATGTTTCTGTAGATGGCGTAGCTGAGGAAGTCATTG
>CAZBSR010000142.1:0-3707 GCA_964494575.1 uncultured Methylophilaceae bacterium
AATGGTTTCAAACCCAACCCGTGAGATTAACTATGCGCTATCTAGCAGGTTTATTATTTTTAAGCTTACTCGCCGGCTGCATGGGCGGGAAACCCAGACCCGCGCCCGCGGTATATGACTTCGGTCTCGATCCTGTGGCAGAGTCTACGCTCCCCGCGGATTCCAAAGTGCGCATAGATACGATAACTGCCGTGGAGTCTTTGAATAGCAATCGTATACGCTACCGGCTTAACTATCAGAACCCGGCGCAGGTCTTCACTTACACAGAAAGCCGCTGGGCCGCACAGCCGGTGGAATTGTTAATGGCAAAGGCAAGAGCGTCCTCCCCTGTATCCAGCCAATCCGGTTGTGTATTGCAACTGCAGTTGGAAGTTTTTGACCATGTTTTTGACAGCCCGACCGCAAGCTCCGGCATCGTCCAATTTAATGCGTTGCTCAAGGATAAAAAGTCGCGCAAAGCCATTGCCCACAGACAATTCCAGGAAAAAATTTCAGCGGCTTCCGCAAATGCCAAAGGCGGCGTGGATGCGCTCAACCGGGCGAGCACGGCCGCGTTGAAAAAGGCTCTCACCTGGGCCGATACAATGGCTGCCGACAGTAAAATCTGTCATTAAAAAACCCATGCATTTTGAGCCGCGCTGGGCTATATTTATACATCGGTAATGGCCGCTATTACCGATAAATCACCCGGTCAATTCATTCTATGGGAGAGCACCATGGATAATAAATACGGATTAGGCAGTTCGAAGGTCATGCATGAACACCACGACGCTTTGGTGGAATCTTCGGGCAAGCCTGTTTTGGTCTGTCGTTTTTGCGGGCATGACCACCTTACCTTGAGCCAGACTATGCATGATCATCGTTGCGATAACTGTGGTGAATGGCAGAACGACATCCCGATGGACTATTCCACGGGACATATCGCAGATTACTAAACAGATGTTTGCTGGTTCGCGTATCAACACCGTAACACGATGAGTTGGTGTCTGTATCTCCTTGAGTGCGAAGGCGGCAGCTACTACTCCGGCATTACCAACAATCTCGAAGCGCGGTTTATAGCGCATCGGAGTGGTCGCGGCGCAAAATACACGCGCGCCAATCCTCCACTAAGAATACTCGCCGCAAAACCCTACCCCGACCGATCCAGCGCATCCATTGCCGAGGCCCAAGTCAAACGCATCCCCCGCAATGAGAAACTTGATTTCTTTAAAGTGGAAGAGCGTTACTAAAACATCCTCATAAGCCAATCACTCTTTTTGTTCCGTGAACTTGAAACGGCAGACATTTCCATTCCTGGCCATACACTCCTGATGGTCCACAGCGCTACCAGTAAAGGCCGACAATAGCGCCAAATCAAACTGACAAATATCAGGGTTTTTCATTGAGAGCGTATGAAAAACACAGTTATCCGCCAGGATCCCATCGGCACCTTCAATCATCGTACTGGTTGCGCTATACCCAATCTCTTCCATAATTTCCGACAGCTTGCGTACTTTCTCCTGATGGGTTTTAAGCTCAGGATGCTGGTTGCGAAGTTGGGCCCCAACTTTGGAACCCAGGTCGCCTAGCTTTTTGCTTAATCCTTCAGCGCCGGACTCCTGCTGTATGGATTCGACCAGCAATTGTGCAAACCATGAATAATGACGGGGGAATAACTCATTACCCTTGTCGGACAATAGGTATAGCTGCTCCGGCCTGCCACCGGAAGGTCGCGTAGCCCCTTTGGTAACCAACTTGTCGTTTTCCAGCGCGGCCAAGTGCTGACGTACGGCATTACGGGTAATGTGGAGTTGCTCTGATAACTCATCCGCAGTAAGTCCGCCTTTGTTTTTTAACAAAAGCCTTAGCAATTCTTTTTGCCGGATACCTAATATTTCAATCATTTACACTCCTGAATCGCCTGGGTTCATCCACATAACCACGCACCATTCATCTAAATTACGTTACATGCTTAAACATAAAACATATAATACTTCATAAAGTGTTTTCGTCTTTCAGAATCTGCAATGTCCAGACAAAATTTCTAGCATAGGAGCATGTATGACAACAATCTTGGAATCAAAACCGCCGTTTCCGCCTTTTAATCAGGAAACAGCCACACAAAAAGTTCAAATGGGCGAAGACGGTTGGAATACACGTAACCCGGAGGCGGTGGCTTTAGCCTATTCCGTGGATAGCAAATGGCGCAATCGCGCTGAATTTGTAACCGGGCGCGCTCAAATCTTGGAGTTCCTTAAACGTAAATGGTCGAAAGAGCTCGACTACCGTTTAGTCAAGGAGCTATGGGCTTTTCAGGATGATCGCATTGCTGTGCGCTTTGCTTATGAATGGCACGACGATGCAGGCAATTGGTATCGCTCATACGGTAACGAAAACTGGAAATTTGACGAACACGGCCTGATGGCAGTGCGTCATGCCTGCATTAACGACTTACCCATTCAAGAAAAGGACCGTAAGTTTCATTGGCCACTGGGTCGCCGTCCTGCCGGCCATCCTGGCCTGAGTGAGCTTGGTCTCTAAAACAGAGGTCCTAATCAATATTATTGATATTAACCACTGTTAAATTTCATTCCTATAGTAAAAATTAGTTTCATAATTGCTTATAGGAGAGAAGAGGAAAATGGAAGTTTGGCAGTGTGCAGTCTGTGATCTGGTTTATGACGAAGTAAACGGTAATCCAAAAAATCGTATTGCCCCAGGCACGCGATGGGAAGAAGTAACGGAATCATGGACCTGTCCCGTCTGTGGCGCAGGCAAATCCAGTTTTCACAAAATCCCGCTGCAGATATTCCTTGATCGAATATTCAGTTATGAATAACGGATGTCAATGAATCCCCATTTGCCACTTTCATAACTCCCCAACACCCCAGGCTTTATCGTGTCTATAAGCAACCCCAAAGATATTAAAGGATTCAGAAAGCAGCTTCGCGCCGAGCTTGTACAGAAGCGCCTCGCGATGACGGATAGCAACTACCTAGCGCTAAATGAAATTATCGGTCAATTGATAATTGAACACTTCAAACTACTGCAATACATGAAAATTGGTTTTTACTGGCCTTTCCAGGGCGAATTCAACCCGCTATTTGCCATCAATACCTTACGGACACAAGGAGCCGGTACGGCGCTGCCTGTCATTGTTGAGAAAAGTCGCCCGCTAAAATTCTTCGAATGGTCGCCTACAGTGAAAATGTCGAACGGCGTATTCAATATCCCGGTACCAGTCGATACCATTGAAATAAACCCCGATGTGCTACTCATCCCCATGATTGGTTTTGACGAAGACGGCTATCGGCTTGGTTATGGCGGCGGTTATTATGATCGGACGCTGGCTGGCATAAGCCCGCAGCCGCTTAAAATCGGCGTGGCTTTCGAGATTGGCAGAACCTCTTCGATCGTTCCCCAGCCGCATGACATCCCCATGGACTTTATTGTGACCGAAGCCGGTGTTCATCATAACAATGGCAGCGGGCTTGAGCTTGTTACCGAGCCGGGCAAAACTGAAAGCTTGATTTCACCCTTGATTAATACCCGCGCCGCAAATACAGAGCAGATCGCTCCGGAAGATATTCGCAACTCTTCTGCAAATTATGCGGCCCGCTAGGCTGTGAAATGCATGACGTAAAAGCTTAGATGCGGGCACTTTTTTGCTGCGACCAGTTGAATTCGGCCAAGGCTGCGTCTTTTAGTACGCTGAATACTTCGGCCAT
>CAZBSR010000143.1:0-3706 GCA_964494575.1 uncultured Methylophilaceae bacterium
TTGAAGCGCTGGAGTTCTTTTTTTTCCAGCAACGGGATGGACCGCCACGTGTCCCAGTCCAGTTGCTTGCCCAGCGCTGCTGCGTAGGCAGGCTTTTCTGCATAGTAGGGAACTGAGCTCGCTGCGTGCTGTAGCAGACTTGATGCCTGCTGTAGCTGCAAATCCGCCAGGACCTCAGGGCTGAACCACTGGCTTTTTTCCAGTTGGTATTGCAAGGCGAGCAACTCAGCATCCAGCGGGGAAGCGATTGCCGGCCATACCAGGCCGGGTACTGCACTGCGGATTGCCGGATGGTCGGCCATGTTAATGTGCGGCTGGCGCGTCAGAGTATTGAATGCTGCCCTTCTGGATAAACTCTACCTTGTAACCGTCGGGGTCTTCGATGAAGGCAATGACGATGGTGCCGTGCTTCATCGGCCCGGCCTCGCGTACCACCTTGCCGCCCGCCTGCTTGACCTGCTCGCAGGCCTTATAAGCATCGTCCACCTCGAGTGCGATATGGCCGTATGCACTGCCGATGTCGTAGCTTTCGGTATCCCAGTTGTGAGTCAGCTCTATGGCTGACTGCTCGTTCTCACTCGCATAGCCGACAAATGCCAAGGTGAATCTGCCTTCGGGATAGTCATGCTTGCGTAGCAGCTTCATGCCCAGGACTTCAGTGTAAAATTTTATGGAGCGATCCAGGTTCCCCACTCGCAGCATGGTGTGCAATATGCGCATAAATTCTCTCCGATATATTCTTAAAATGCCTATGGGGCTGATATCTTCAGGTATTTCTCATACAGCTCTTCCTTGGTCTCCCGTATATCGGGATCGAAAGGAATGCAGTTTACCGGGCAGACCTGCTGGCATTGCGGTGTATCGAAATGACCTACGCACTCAGTACACAGGCCGGGATCGATCACATAGATTTCCTCGCCCTGGGAAATGGCACCGTTAGGACATTCCGGCTCGCACACGTCGCAGTTGATGCATTCATCAGTAATTATTAATGCCATACAGGATAATTTTCCACTCAGTGATTGTTCGAGTGGATTTTCCCCTCAATTCTTTGTTTGATCAGCGGTGAGACGAATTTGGTCACGTCGCCGCCCAGTTGGGCGATCTCACGCACCAGGCTGGCTGAAATGAACATGGTCTCGACATCCGGGGTAAGGAACAAGGTTTCCACTTCGGGGAAAAGGTCGCGGTTCATGCCTGCCAGCTGGAATTCGTATTCAAAATCCGATGCTGCTCGCAAGCCGCGTATAACGGCCTGTGCGCCCTGCTCCCTGACGAACTGCATCAGCAATCCCGAAAACCCTACAACCTGGACATTTCCGCAATCCTTGAGCACCGTAGAAGCGAGTTCGACCCTTTCTTCCAGGTCAAAAAACGGCTTCTTGGCCGGATTGTGTGCCACAGCAACGATGACCTCGGAGAATAGCCCGGCTGCGCGGCGCACGATATCCTCATGCCCACGTGTCATCGGGTCGAAAGTACCGGGATAGACCACCTTGAGTAACTTCTGATTATTAGCCATCTGCCAATTTTAGCAGGTGGAAGTAAACATTGCCCGCTTTGCCCTGCTTTAACACCTGCCAAGTGTCATCACTCTCAATAACAAATTCGGCTTCTACATAGACCAGCCCCTGAGGCGCCAGATGCCCGCCTACCTGTGGCAGCAGCTTTGGCAGCCAGCCCTGGCTATACGGCGGGTCAAGGAATATCACATCGAATAATTGTTTATTGCCGCTCAGGAACTGCAGCGCGTCCATATTCAGGATATGCGCTCTGTCCGTCTTAAGCAGTTGCTTGTTATGCACAAGCGATTTGTATGCAGTAGCCGACTTTTCTACCATCACCGCGCTTTCGGCTCCACGCGATAAAGCCTCGAATCCCATGACGCCGGTGCCGGAGAACAGGTCGAGGCAGGACAGCCCGTACAACTGCTGGCCGAGCCAGTTAAACACTGCCTGACGCACACGATCCGGCGTTGGGCGCAGCCCCGGCGCATCCGGGAACGGCAGCAAGCGGCTGCGCCACTCGCCTCCGCCTATGCGGACTTTATTGCTTATCGCCACCAACGATTACCGTGACAAGTTTCTTCGGATCAACCCGGCGTTTGAATGCATCCTTGATCTGTGCCGCTGTTACCTGGGTAATCTCTTTGTTAAAATCCTCAAGGTAGGTCAAAGGCAAATGATAAAAACCAATCACCGCCAGGTATTCGAGTATCTCGGCATTGCTGTCCAGGCGCAGCGGGAAGCCGCCGATAATATTCTGCTTGGCCGCCTTCAGTTCTGCCTCTGTCACGCCGCCGCTAATGAATTTATCCAGCGTCTCCTGCACCAGCTTCAGAGCTTCGCCGGCCTGTTCAGTCTTGGTTTGCAAGCCGATCTGAAAAGGGCCGAGCTCGGCCATCGGCAGGAAGTAACTATAAACGCTGTAAACCAGGCCGCGTTTCTCGCGCACCTCTTCAGTCAGGCGTGAGACAAAGCCGCCGCCACCCAGAATATAGTTGCCTACATAAAGCGGGAAGTAATCGGCATCACCCCGTTTCACGCCGGGGTAGCCCAGCAGGATATGCGACTGGCTCGCCGGATGCTGAATATGCTGCTGCTCAGCCTTTGCGGGATAATTAACTGCCGGCAATGGCCCTGCTGAAGGCGCATCAGGCAAGCCTTTGGTGATACGTTCGGCGATACCGGCCGCATCCTCCCGGCTCATGTCGCCGATCAAGGCCACTACGGCATTTTTGGCGCCGTAATACTGCCGATAGAATTTCAGCAAGTCTTCGCGCTTAAGGTTGGCCACAGTTTCCGGCTCGCCGCTTTCCTGCAATGCATAAGGGTGTGCGCCGTATAAAGCCTCCATGAAAGCCTTATTGGAAATGCTCTCCGGCTGGGTGGCCGCTTCCCTCAGGCTCGCCAGGACACGGGCCTTCTCACGCTCCAATACGGCCTCGGGGAAATCCGGCTGCTGCAGTATTTTGGTATAGACGTCCAGGGCCTGCTCCCGCTCGCGGGCGCTACTCAAGGTGCGCAGCTTGAAAGCTGCACGGTCTGCATCCAGAGTGCCGCCCATCACTGCGCCCACGTCCGCCATGCGCTTTGAGATATCTTCATCGGACATGCCTGCGGCACCGAGTGTCATCAGGTAGCGCGTGATATTGGCCAGCCCGGATTGCTCTTTCAGGTCACGCGCGCTGCCCGCGGCAAAATTGATGCTGAGGTCGATAATGGGCAACTCGTGATTCTCGACGAAGTAAACCTCAGCGCCGCTGCTGGTCTGCCAGTGCTGGATATTCACGGCGGCCTGGGCCGGCAGGCTCAATAAAAAGCCTGCCATGACAAGCAGCGCACGTTTGCAATTAGGTATATTAATAGTCATGAAACTAGTGGACATGTGGCTTACCCTTTGGCTTGTTATCATTGGGGTCTATAGGCTGAGGATCGAGTGTGGCTACGGTCAGGTTATCCCGCACCAGGTATTTTTTGGCGACTGCCTGCACCTGCTCCGGCGTCACCGCCTTTAATTTCGCCGGATAGTCTTTCAGGATGCGCCATGAAAAACCCGCCGTCTCAAGCTGGCCGATCTGCATGGCCTGGTAGAACATGGAGTCGCGCTGATAGACATCTGCCGCAATCACCTGCGCCTGTACCCGCTGCAATTCTTCTGCGGTCACGCCCGATTGCTTGATCTTCTCGATCTCGTTTAACAGGGC
>CAZBSR010000144.1:0-3701 GCA_964494575.1 uncultured Methylophilaceae bacterium
TCAGCCGGTTATCTGCTGCATTGCATGAATACCATGCGCTGGACTTTCGACGTCAGGGATGACGATATTTTCTGGTGTACTGCTGATGTCGGCTGGATCACGGGCCATAGTTATGTGGCATACGGACCACTGGCGATGGGCGCGACGCAGGTGATATTCGAGGGTATTCCCACCTGGCCAGATGCCGGGCGTTTCTGGAAGATGATAGAGCAGCACAAGGTCAGTATTTTCTATACGGCTCCGACCGCCATCCGTTCCCTGATCAAGGCCTCGTCGATCAATCCGGCAGTTCACCCCAAAAATTACGATCTCTCCAGCCTGCGGCTGCTGGCTTCTGTCGGTGAGCCGATCAATCCTGAAGCCTGGATGTGGTATTACGAGAATGTCGGTGGCAGTCGCTGCCCCATCATGGACACCTTCTGGCAGACAGAAACCGGTGGCCATGTGATCACGCCCCTGCCTGGCGTCACGCCCCTGGTGCCTGGCTCCTGCACGTTGCCTTTTCCCGGTATCGATGCCGCTGTGGTCGATGAGACCGGGCATGAGGTACCGTGGGGCACAGGCGGCTTGCTGGTCATTAAAAAACCATGGCCGGCCATGATCAGGAATATCTGGGGCAACCCCGAGCGTTATGCAAAATCCTATTTCCCCGAAGAGCTGGGAGGCAAGATCTACCTGGCCGGTGACGGTGCGGTACGCGATGCCAAGACCGGCTATTTCACCATCATGGGTCGTATCGATGACGTGCTGAATGTTTCCGGTCATCGCTTGGGCACCATGGAGATCGAATCTGCATTGGTATCCAATCCTCTGGTGGCTGAAGCCGCTGTAGTGAGCAAGCCGCATGATGTAAAGGGCGAGGCTATCGTGGCATATGTGGTGCTGAAAGGCGCACGGCCGGAAGGCGATGCCGCAAAGAAAATCGTTGCCGAGCTGCGCGAATGGGTGGCCAAGGAAATCGGGCCGATTGCAAAGCCGGAAGAAATCCGCTTCGGCGACAATCTGCCCAAAACCCGCTCAGGCAAGATCATGCGCCGCCTGTTACGCTCCCTCGCCAAAGGCGAGGAAATCACTTCGGATATTTCTACCTTGGACAATCCGGCGATTCTGGAACAGCTGAAGCAGGCTGTTTCCTGAGCTATTACGTCACAAGCCTGGCATTCATAGCATGGCAATGATCAAATCAGAAGACTTTGTTGCGAGCATCGCCGATGCCTTGCAGTTTATGTCTTACTACCATCCAGTGGATTTCATCGAAGCCCTGAGCGCTGCCTATGAGCGTGAACAGTCGCCGCCCGCACGCGATGCCATCGCGCAGGTGCTTACTAACTCGCGTATGTGTGCCGAAGGCAAGCGACCGATTTGCCAGGACACCGGCATCGTCGTGGTATTCGTTGATATCGGGACTGACGTAAGTTGGGAACAGGGCGCGGATATTGAATCCCTGGTCAATGAGGGCGTCCGGTGCGCCTATCTGTTGCCAGACAATCCGCTGCGCTCATCCATCGTAGCCGACCCGGCAGGCAGCAGGAAAAACACTCAGGACAATACGCCCGCGGTGACACATGTACGGCTGGTACCAGGCAATACGGTGAAAGTCAGGCTGGCTGCCAAGGGCGGCGGCTCGGAGAACAAGGCACAATTCGCCATGCTTAATCCGTCGGACAATATCGTCGAATGGATACTAGGCGCAGTGGCTGACATGGGCGCTGGCTGGTGCCCGCCGGGCGTATTGGGCATAGGTATCGGCGGTACGGCGGAAAAAGCCATGCTGCTGGCCAAGGAATCATTGCTGTCGCCGATCGATATGCCAGCCCTGCGCGCAAATGGCGCAACCAGCAGGCTGGAAGAGCTGCGCCTGGAGCTTTACGACAAGATCAATGCCCTCGGCATAGGTGCCCAGGGGCTGGGCGGGCTGACGACGGTGCTGGATGTCAAGATTCTGGATTACCCGACACATGCAGCTTCATTGCCGGTAGCGCTCATCCCTAACTGCGCAGCGACGCGACATGCACATTTTGTACTTGATGGCTCGGGCCCGGCGCAACAGATTCCGCCTGATATGAATCATTACCCTGGTGTTATCTGGACACCTGATCCGCAGTCGCGCAGGGTCAACCTCGATACGCTTACCAGGCAGGATATTGCCAGCTGGCAGCCGGGTGAAACCCTGTTGCTGAGCGGCAAACTGCTGACCGGGCGCGATGCCGCACACAAACGCATTGCAGATATGCTCAAGCGCGGCGAGGCTTTGCCGCAAGGTGCAGACTTCAACAACCGCTTTATTTACTATGTAGGCCCGGTCGATCCGGTGCGCGACGAGGTGGTGGGGCCGGCGGGGCCGACCACGGCGACACGCATGGATAAGTTTACCGACATGATGCTGGAGAAGACTGGCCTCCTAGGCATGATAGGCAAGGCGGAGCGCGGCGCTGAAGGTATCGAGGCGATTCGCCGGCATCGCTCGGTGTACCTGATCGCGGTCGGTGGAGCAGCTTATCTGGTCGCCAAGTCCATCCGTTCGGCACGCGTCGTTGCCTTCGCCGACCTGGGCATGGAGGCGATCTATGAATTCGAGATCAAGGATATGCCGGTGACCGTCGCGGTGGATGTGAACGGGGTATCGGTGCATCAGACCGGCCCCGCGCAATGGCGAGGCATCAGCCTGACGACTAGCCGTTAGTTGCTTTTAGCGTTAATGATGCTCATCGCCGCGCCCCAGTTTGTCTATGTAGGCGATGGCGATGGCTGAAGCGACGAAAGTCATGTGAATGATGGTCTGCCACATCAGGACTTTGTCGGTGAGGTTCTGTGCATTGATGAAAGTCTTGAGCAGATGTATCGATGAGATACCGATAATCGCAGTGGCCAGCTTGACCTTGAGCAGGTTGGCATTTACATGTGAGAGCCAGTCAGGTTCATCAGGATGGCCCGCAAGATTCAGTCGCGAAACGAAGGTTTCATAACCGCCGATAATCACCATGATCAGCAGGTTCGAGATCATCACCACATCAATCAGCCCCAGTACGATCAGCATGATGTCGGCCTCTGCCAGGCTTGGTACTTGAGCTACCAGGTGCACCAGCTCCATCATGAAATGGAACACGTAAACACATTGTGCAATGATCAGGCCGAGATACAGCGGAAGCTGTAGCCAGCGGCTGCCGAATAGTATGGTGCTCATGGGACGCATGGGTTGAGAAATATTTTTTTGCTGCATTTTTATCCTTGGTGTGCAGTTGAGTTGTTGATTAGGTAATCTGATAATCCAGCGTGAATTCGGCTGCATCATCCTGGCCCAGCATTTTAACAAGATAGGGCATAGGCTCAGAAAGTATTTCAGGTAGTGTCCACGGTGGGTTGACGATGAACAGTCCGCTGCCGTGCATGCCGAAGCCATCCATGGATGGCGCCTGTACGGACAGCGAGACATGCAGCCAGTTCTTGAGATGCAGGCTTTTTAACTTGTCTATCATCTTTTGCGGCTCGGGGCGCTGCAACAAGGGATGCCAGACAATATAGGTGCCGGTAGCAAAACGCAGCAGGCTGTCCTCTATCATGTTCACCACGCGCACATAATCCTGTTTCTCTTCGTAAGGCGGATCAATCAGCACCACTGCACGGCGCGGCGGTGGCGGAAGCAGGGCCTTGATCCCAGCAAAGCCGTCCGCAAGATCTATCATTACCTTTTTACCGGATGG
>CAZBSR010000145.1:0-3681 GCA_964494575.1 uncultured Methylophilaceae bacterium
TGACGTCGAAAGTCCAGCGCATGGTATTCATGCAATGCAGCAGATAACCGGCTGACGAATGCTGCACGCCTTTCGGTTTTCCGGTGGAGCCCGAGGTATAGAGCAGGAACAGGGGATGCTCGGCACTCATCCATACCGGCTCGCACTCGTTGGCCTTGCCTTCGATAAAATCATGCCACCATATATCGCGCTTGGCATCCCATTGGATTTCTGCCTCGGTACGGCGTGCAACGACTACTTTTTCTACCGTCTCGCACCCGGGTAAACTCAGTGCCTCATCGACTGCGGCTTTAAGCGCCATGGCCTTACCACCGCGGAAATGCCCGTCACCGGTGATCACGGCACGCGCCGCCGTATCCTCGATACGTTCTTGCAGGCTCTTGGCCGAGAAGCCTCCGAATACTACCGAATGGGTCAGGCCCAGGCGGGCACAGGCCTGCATCGCCACGATTGCATCCACGCCCATAGGCATATAGATAATGACGCGGTCACCCAGTTCAAGATTTAATGTTTTCAGCCCGTTGGCAAACTGACAAACGCGATGGTAAAGCTCGCGATAGCTGACATGACTGGTCGCGCCATCATCTCCTTCGAATATCAGGGCCGTTTTATCCGCCTTGGTCGCGAGGTGCCGATCGAGGCAGTTATAGGAAACGTTCAGCTCACCATCGTCGAACCAGCGGTAAAAAGGCGCCTTGGAGTCATCCAGTACCTGCGTGAATGGTTTGTGCCAATCCAGCAGATCACGCGCCAGCCCTGCCCAGAATCCTTCATAATCCCGATCCGCCTCGGCGCATAGCGCCTGGTAGGCGGCCATCCCCGGCACAGCGGCATTTTCATTCAGCTTTTTGCTGGGCTCGAACAGCCTGTTTTCGGTCAAAACGGATTCGATGGAACTCATTCAGAAGGCTTCCTCTATGCTGAAGATGGGCTTTGCTACTGGCTTTGGCTGGTTATCTGGTTTTATTTGGTCATTTTAGCCAGCGTGTTCCAAGTCTCAAGCAGGGTATCAGGATTAAGCGACATGGTCTGGATCCCCTGCTCCATCAGCCAGACGGCAAAATCGACATGGTCCGATGGGCCTTGCCCACAGATACCGACGTACTTGCCCATACGGTTACAAGTGCTGATGGCCATGGCCAGCAGTTTTTTGACCGCAGCATCGCGCTCATCAAAGCTGTTTGCTACCAGGCTGGAGTCGCGATCCAGACCCAGGGTCAGTTGCGTCAGGTCGTTGGAGCCGATGGAGAAGCCGTCGAAATACTCCAGGAACTCTTCCGCCAATAAGGCGTTGGATGGGATTTCGCACATCATGATGAGGCGCAATCCATTCTCGCCGCGCTTAAGCCCGTACTGGGCCAATAGTGCGACGACTTCCCTTGCCTCTTCCAGCGTGCGCACGAAAGGCACCATCAGTTCGACGTTGGTATAGCCCAGTTCATCCCGCGCCTTTTTCATGGCGACGCATTCAAGGGCGAAGCAATCGCGGAAATCCGGCGCAATGTAACGCGCAGCACCGCGGAAGCCCAGCATGGGGTTCTCCTCGATAGGCTCGAACAGGTCCCCGCCTATGAGTTTGCGATATTCGTTGGACTTGAAATCGGAGAGGCGCACGATGACGGGCTTGGGCCAGAACGCCGCAGCGAGCGTGGATACGCCTTCCGTCAGCTTTTCAGTGTAGAACGTCTTCGGATCGGGGTAGCCCTGTGTCCTAGTAGCCACCGCGTCATGCAGGCTATGCGGCACCTGATCGAAACGTAGCACCGCTTTTGGATGGATGCCGATCAGGTTATTGATGATGAATTCCAGGCGGGCGAGACCCACACCTGCCGATGGCATCTGCGCGAATTCAAACGCCAGCGAAGGATTGCCCACATTCAGCATCAGCTTGACCGGAATAGGTGCCAGCTCGGCTTTGGCATGGAAGGTTTTTTCATAAGGCAGTGCACCGTGATAGACATAGCCGGTATCGCCCTCTGCGCAAGAGGCAGTCACCACTTCGTCTTCGGTCAATACGCTGGTTGCGTCGCCGCAGCCGACGATGGCCGGAATACCGAGTTCACGCGCAATAATCGCAGCATGGCAGGTACGGCCGCCGCGATTGGTCACAATCGCAGAAGCCTTTTTCATGACCGGCTCCCAGTTAGGGTCGGTCATGTCCGTGACCAGTACATCACCGTCCTGCACCAGATGCATTTCGGCAGAGCTGGCAACGATGCGTACCGGGCCTGATCCTATCTTCTGGCCGATTGCACGACCTTCGGACAATACCTCTCCGCGCTGCTTGAGGTGATATTTCTCGGTGCCGCTGGTAGTTGAACGCGACTTCACGGTTTCCGGTCTGGCCTGAACGATATATATCTTGCCATCCACGCCATCGCGGCCCCACTCGATATCCATCGGGCACTTGTAATGCTTTTCGATGGCCACCGCATGGCGTGCCAGTTCCAACACTTCAGCATCGTTCAGGGAGAATTTGGTGCGCTCCTTGGCATCGACTTCTTCAATGCGTACCGACTTCCCGGCAGAACGATCCTTGTTGAACACCATACGCTGCTGCTTGGAGCCGAGGCTGCGGCGGATAACGGCAGGAAACCCGGCTTCCAGCTGTGGTTTATGCACATAGAACTCATCCGGGTTCACTGCACCCTGTACCACCATCTCACCCAGGCCATAGGCCGAAGTGATGAATACCACATCGCGGAAACCGGACTCGGTATCCAGCGTGAACATCACACCGGATGTACCAAGATCGGAGCGCACCATGCGCTGCACGCCAGCAGACAATGCCACTTCAATATCGTGGTAGCCGGAATGCACGCGATAGGAAATTGCGCGGTCGTTATATAGCGAAGCAAACACTTCGCGGATGGCATGCAGGATATTGTCTATGCCGCTGATATTGAGGAATGTCTCCTGTTGCCCGGCAAAAGAGGCATCCGGCATATCTTCCGCCGTGGCGGAAGATCGCACCGCAAAGCTGGCATCACCATCGGTGGCAAGCTGCGCATAATGTTCGCGTATCTCTTTTTCAAGCTGGGCTGGCAGAGGCGCCTCGGCAATCCATTGCCGGATTTGATCACCGGTCTTGGCAAGTGCCACCACATCGTCCACATTCAGCTTGCTTAAGGCATCCTTGATTCTTGCTTCCAGACCCTCATGCGCAAGAAAGTCTCGATAGGCTTCTGCAGTCGTTGCGAACCCGCCGGGCACACGCACGTCGCTTGCGCTCAGGTTAGCAATCATCTCGCCCAGCGAGGCGTTCTTGCCTCCCACGCGCTCAACATCCTGCATACCCAACTGGTCTAGTGGAATTACATACGGTGAATTTACATGGGCTTGCATACAGCTTCCTTCTTCAAATAATTGTTTTCACTACCGTTTTAACTACAGCGATGGCAATAATCAGTAGCCGACTTCACGCTTGGCATCCCTCATGCTGAGCTGCTGCACGATGAGGGAGGATATTTCCTCGACCGAACGTGAAGTCGAGTCCAACACATTGATGCCTTCGCGGCGCATCAGATCCTCCGCTTGGCGGGTCTCCTGGCGGCAATTCTCCAGAGACGCATACTTGCTATCCGGACGGCGCTCACTGCGGATACGATGCAGGCGGTCGGCGGCAATCGTCAGGCCAAAAATCTTGTCGCGGTAACTTGCGAGCGTACCCGGCAACTGATC
>CAZBSR010000146.1:0-1278 GCA_964494575.1 uncultured Methylophilaceae bacterium
TCCTGGATTTCACGGCGCCGACATCGCAAGGCTGGGGCTACTGCGTATTCGGCAAAGTCGTAGCTGGCACCGAGGTAGTGGACAAGATCAGGCAGGTCAAAACCGGCAGCAAAAGTGGCCACCAGGATGTCCCACTGGAAAATGTGGTGATCGAGCGTGCCGAGGTTTCTTAGGAACCTGCCTAGCCCAAGATGACTCGTGAGCCATTCCTGTGAGAGAAAATGAAGCCGGCCACAGCCTGTTTATCTCGGATCTGCATTTATGCAGTTCGCGGCCGGCCATCACCGAGCTATTCATTTCCTTTCTGGAGTCGATGGCTGTAAAAGCCGAGGCGCTCTATATTCTCGGGGATTTGTTCGAATACTGGGCGGGCGACGATGACATTGATGATGCTCATCACCTACCCATTATCGACGCACTCGCCGCCTTGGCTGCATCAGGCACACAGGTTTTCCTAATCCACGGCAATCGCGACTTCCTGCTGGCAGATGCCTTCGCCAAAGCTGCGGGGATAAAGATACTGGCGGATCCAACACTGTTATCACTCTACGGAAAACGCGTGTTGCTCAGCCACGGCGATGCACTTTGCACTGACGACACGACTTATCAGGTATTCCGCCAGCAAGTGCGAGAACCAGCATGGCAAAAAGCGTTTCTTGCCCAGCCCCTCACTGAACGCAAGGCCCAGATTGAAGCTATGCGCATGCGTAGCGAGCAGGAGAAATCGCATAAGACCGAGAGCATCATGGATGTTAATACGGATGCGGTTAACGGCCTGCTCCGCACCTATGAGTATCCCGAACTACTGATTCATGGGCATACGCACAGGCCAGCACTGCATATGCTCGAAATCGACGGGCACGCTTGCGAGAGATGGGTGCTGGGTGACTGGTATGAGCAAGGCAGCTGTCTGAGGCTGGATCATGCAGGATGTACGGCCATCGATCTGACAGCGGATGTAAGCCCATGAAGAAAGTCATCGTCTGCGTTAACTTCCGCGCCAACCCGGACCAGCCGTCATGCGCAGCAAGAGGCAGCAGGGAACTGGCGCGATGCCTGGAGACCGAAATAACCCAGCACCAGCTGGATATCAAGGTTGAACGCTCGGATTGTCTTGGCTACTGCAATATGGGGCCAAATCTGAAACTGGCGCCGCAAGGACGATTTATACACGGCTTTAAGAAAGAAGATATCCCTGCAGTCCTGGTGGAGCTAAAACGGTTTTTTGCTATTTAACGTTCAGGCTGTAGTCGTTTTTTTCGCTGTTTTTGTTCTAGC
>CAZBSR010000146.1:1378-3679 GCA_964494575.1 uncultured Methylophilaceae bacterium
CTGTTTTTGTCTTTGTCGCCGCCTTCGGACTCCCTGCGCTCTTTTTAGGCGAGGCTTTCCTGGTCGCTGTTTTGGATACCGTTTTGGTTGCGGGGGCAGCCTTGTCTGGCATTGCCCTGGATTTTACCGCCTGCAACTTTGCCATTTGCACCATTGCCTGTTCGGCAGTCATTTTTTCGCTATTGTCTTCCTTGAATGCCAGCAGCATCAGGCCGCCATTGATAAGTATGAAAAACACCTCCATATAGAGTATAGGCGTAACTATGACGCGATATGGCGGATGGGAGAAAATGAAGTAAAAACCCTCGAATGTGGGAATGATGGCATGCGTCATATTTGAGATGTACTCAAAAGGCGGGAACAACAATACGCCGATCAGGTTAAACGCTATCAATCCCATCGCAGCCTTGCGGAAATTGAATTTCTTCCTGTTCTCACGACGGGCATTTTGCGTAGTCAATAGCCATAAGATACATAAATTGATCAGGACGACCATCACCTCCAGGTAGAGCAGACTGGAATTAATGATGAAGTTAGGTGGCGAGTTGAATACGAAAAGAAAACCTGCAAATATTGCGGCGCCGTTATTGGTAACCGAATGGTCATCGAAAGGCGGGAATAAAAATACAATCGCCAGATTAAGGCCTGTTAACGCAAGCAGGATTTTCTGTGTCTTACTCAAGTTCATCTCGGCTAATCCTCAAAATTACGATCGTCAGGCAACATACCCAGGGATCAAAGACTCATCCACTTCATCTATTTGTTCTGGCTCAAGGAATAATTGAGCGTAACGTAAATATATCTTTTCCCGCACAAAAACATCAAACAAATCAGGATCGATGTGATTATCCAGTTTCATCTTTCCGAGAATATACAGCGACTCCGAAAGTGTCTTGGCTTTTTTATAAGGCCGGTCACGCGACGTAAGGGCCTCGAAAATATCAGCGATACCCATGACCCGAGCAGGCACCGACATCTGCTCGCGTGTCAGGCCGCGAGGATATCCCCGGCCATCCATGCGCTCGTGGTGCCCTCCCGCATACTCCGGAACACGCCTCAGATCCTTCGGATAAGGCAAAGATTCCAGCATATTAATCGTCACAACAATATGATTATTGATAATACTGCGTTCCTCTGACGTCAGCGTACCGCGGGCAATGTTAAGGTTATAGACCTCATTGTCAGTGAGCAGACTGGTGGATCTGCCCTCGGCATCCTGTATGTTGTAAGCTGCAATATCGCGCACACGCTGCTGATGTTCCGGCGTCATGAACTCGCTGCCTATATTGGCATTACACAGAAAATCGCAGTCATCATCCAGTTTCAGCTTGAAAGCTGCCAACTCCGATTCCAGCCTGGTGGAATCAAGGCTTTCCCCATTTTTTACCGCATCCAGCTGTTTACGTAGCATGTCGCACTCAGCCTGTTTTTTAAGCAGCTCGAAACGCTGCCTTACAAGATGGATACGGTCAAAAATAGTAGATAGCTTTGTCGGTTTGTCCATGACCGATTCCGGCGTTGTTACCTTGCCGCAATCGTGTAGCCAGGCTGCAATACGTAATTCGTAAATATCCTTGTCACTCATGGAAAAATCCTTGAGCGGACCAGTCTGGGCACGATTGGCCGCATCGGCCAGCATCATGGTAAGTTCCGGGACGCGCTGGCAATGCCCGCCAGTGTAAGGTGACTTTTCATCGATGGCATCGGCAATCAACTCAATAAAAGCCTCGAACAATCCCTTCAGGCCTTCAATCAGGTTATGGTTGGTCAAGGCGACGGCCGCCTGCGATGCCAGGGATTCGACTAACTGCTGGTTGGCTGGCGAGAAAGGGACAATCTCATTGGTCAAAGGGTCGATCGCATTGATAAGCTGCAGGACGCCAATGATCTCATTCTCATGATTCTTCATCGGGATTGTCAAAAATGACTGGGATCGGTAGCCAGTATTGGCATCGAATTTACGCGTGCCCGAAAAATCAAAGCCCAGGGCTTCGTAGGCATCCTTGATGTTCACTGTGCAGTCATTCAATACTGCATAGGCCGCCACCATGTTTACATTCGGGGAACCATTTTCAAGATAGATAGGTAGAGGGGGAAAGGGGATTTCTTTACCTGTGGTACCGCCCATGGCAATGCCCAGGGTCTGGGTACGCATGATCTCGAACTTCAGTTTTGCATCATCGGTAATGGTGTACAGCGTGCCGCCATCAGCGTTGGTTATCTCCTTGGCGCCCAGCAATATCATTTCCAGCAACTGATTGTTGTTGCGTTCGGCCGAAAGCGCAACACCAATTGCATTGA
>CAZBSR010000147.1:0-3673 GCA_964494575.1 uncultured Methylophilaceae bacterium
CCGGGTTTATGCGCGGTACCGGTCTTGCCTGCCACGCGATATCCCAATATCTGGGCTCTGGGTGCGGTGCCGCCTGGCTGCACGACCGTTTCCAGCATGTCCTTCATTTCCCTCGCTGTCTTGGCAGAAAACACTTGCTGGCCCACGGCCAGATCCTTCAGCTTCAACAGCGATACCGGCCGCAATTCGCCGTCGTTGGCGAATACGGTATAGGCCCGCGCCAGTTGCAGCAGCGAGAGGCTGATGCCATGCCCGAAAGACATGGTGGCCTGCTCGATTGGCCGCCAGCCCTTGTAATTACGCACCTTGCCGGCAGCCTCGCCAGGGAAACCTATATTAGTTGGGTGCCCGAAGCCGATTTGATTGAACACGCTCCACATATATTGCGGCTTGAGCGTAAGTGCGATCTTGGAGGCACCCACGTTGGATGATTTCTGGATCACCTGGGATACCGTCAGTTGCCCCTCGGCATGCGAGTCGCGGATTGTCGCCGGCCCTATCTTGAGATAACCGGGCGATGTCTGTATGAGCGTTCCCGGTTGGTAATCGCCTGTTTCCAGCGCAGCGGCAACCGTAATCGGCTTGAGCGTGGATCCCGGCTCAAAGATATCGACCACTGCACGGTTGCGCGAGCGCCCGGCCATATTCACCGGGTTGTTCGGGTTGTAGGTAGGCACATTGACCATGGCCAGCACCTCGCCGGTCTTGGCATCCAGTATCACCGCCGAGCCGGCCTTGGCCTTGTTCAGCTCGACAGCGGCAGCCAGCTCGCGATAGGCCAGATACTGTATCTTGCGGTCAATCGATAGCACCAGGTCATGCCCGTCCTGTGGCACCTTGACGGCCTCCAGGTCTTCGACGATGCGCCCCTGTCTATCCTGGATGACATGACGGCTGCCGGGTTTGCCGGACAGCCAGCTTTGCTTGGCCAGTTCGAAGCCTTCCTGCCCCTTTTCATCAATGCCGGTGAACCCTACCAGATGGGCGGTCACCTCTCCGCCAGGATAATAACGGCGGTATTCGCGCTGCATGAATATACCGGGAATGCCTATCTGCATGACTTTGCCCGCCAGCTCCGGAGGTATGCGCCGCTTGATATAAACGAATTCGCGCTGGTTATTGGCTAATTTCTTGCTGATATCCGCTTGTTTGATACCCAGCAATAGCGCCAGCTTTTTTTGCTGCTCCTGATTCATCTTCACATCAGGCGGGCTGGCCCATATGGACTCCACGGGAGTACTGATTGCGAGAGGCTCGCCGTTGCGGTCCGTGATCATGCCGCGCTGAGCAGGCAGCGTCAGCGAGCGGGTATAACGTGCATCGCCTTTCTGTTGCAGGAAAGCCCGGTGCATGCCTTGCAGATACACGCTACGCCCTAGCAGGACGGCAAAACCCGTCAGCACGATCACCAGCAATACACGGCGGCGCCATGCGGGCAGCTTGATGACGGTAGTTGGCATGGCGTGCGCTGCAGTCTTCATGGCGCACGCTTCCCTGCAGCATTGGAGTCGGGGCTTACCGTCTGGGTCAATTGAGGCTGGCCGGGGGAGACAACCTGGATGCGCTTGGCATCGGGCACCTGCATCTGCAGCTGCTTTGAGGCTATATGTTCAATGCGGGCATGCATTGCCCAGGTGCTTTGCTCAAGCTGCAGCTGCCCCCACTCGACCGCGTACTGTTTGGCTACATCCTGTTGCTGCTGCAATTCAATATACAGTTTGCGCGACTTATGCTGGGACGTGACCGTACCCAGGGCGATCAGTATCAGCACGAAAAACAGGACTAAATTAAGACGGGTCATACGTTATATCTTTGCGCTATTTTTTTACTGGAAGGTCTATGCCACATGGGTACGTTCTGCCACTCGCAACACCGCGCTGCGCGAGCGTGGATTACGTTTAATTTCTGCTGCGCCAGGTTTGATTGCGCGGCCAACTGCCATCAGCCGCGGCTGCGGCAGGTCTTTTGCACGCACGGGGAAATGCGCGGGTAAATCATCCCTGTCCTGTTCACCCCGGATAAAACGCTTGACCACGCGATCCTCAAGAGAGTGGAAGCTGATGACGGCCAAGCGGCCACCGGGGCTCAATAGCTCAAGGCATTGAGGCAAAACTACCGATAGCTCTTCAAGCTCCTGATTGATGAAAATCCGTAAAGCCTGAAAGGTGCGCGTCGCCGGGTCTTGCCCAGGCTCTGTTTTGGGAACCGTGTCTGCCACGATCTTGGCAAGTTGTCTGGTAGTGGTGATGGGCTCCCCCCTAACGCGTGACGCAACAATCGCCCTTGCAATCTGTTTAGCAAACCGTTCTTCACCATAATTTTTTATAACCTCCCCGAGTTGTTGTTCCGACACTGCATTAAGGAATTCTGCTGCCGTTTTTCCGCGACTTTGATCCATGCGCATATCCAGCGGGCCATCGAACCTGAAACTAAAACCGCGCTCACCTTCATCAATCTGCGGCGAAGAAATGCCCAGATCCAGCAATATGCCGTCCACTTTGTTTATGCCGAGATTTGTTAAGACTTCTTTCATGGCAGAAAAATGACTATGCTGAAACTGGAAACGCACATCCTGGATGTCCGCTGCTGAATTGATTGCCGCCAGATCGCGATCCAGCGCAACAAGATGACCTGCTCCTAAATTCTCTAAAATCCTACGACTATGACCACCACGCCCAAACGTACCGTCTATATAAATCCCCGTTGGCTTGATAGCCAGCGCATTGATTGCTTCATCCAATAAAACCGAGGTATGTTGCGTAGCCATCAGATAAAAAGCCTTTGCGGGTGAGTCTGGTAAAAATGGAAATTTGGGGGTGAGGGGCCGGCTGCTTAAGCCAACACTCACAGAGAAAATCCCTCCAGCTCCGCCGGCAATAGCATTTCATCGCCGGTCATCACCAGTTCCAGTTGAGCTCGCCACGCATCCATATTCCAAAGCTCAAAGTGGCTGCCCTGCCCCACCAGCATGGTCTGCTTATCCAGAGCGGCGAATTCGCGTAAAGAAGGTGAGACCAGTAAACGGCCCGCATTATCCATTTCGATATCTTCGGCATAACCTACCAACAGCCGCTGCAGAGCACTTGATTGCTTATCAAAACTGGAAAGTGCCATCATTTTTGCCTGAATCGGCTCCCATGCCGGCTGGGGATAGAGAAGGAGACAGCGGTGCGGATGAGCCGTCAAAACCAGATGGCCGGCGCATTGCGCCAGCAAGGCTTCGCGATGCCGCGACGGCACTGCCAGCCTACCTTTTACATCCAGATTCAATGATGTTGCACCGCGAAACATAAGTCCCTTTATCCCTGAATACAAACGGTGGGGAATTGCTGGCTGCCCTTAGTATCAGACAGCAATTCCCCACAAAAACCCACTTTTCTCCACTGGTGACCACTATAGATAAAAAAAAAGAGCGTTGCAAGCTCTTTTTCAATGATTTTCCTTTACAGGACAAAGACTTAGCGCATTTTGTTGATAAATAAATAACCCTTAATAAATAATGGGATAGCTACTCATGTGAAAGTAACTTGTGAGGAACATCATGTTAACGACGGAGATTCCATGGCTACAAATTCAAAAGTGCAAAAAACCATGCTTGCTGAAAGTAAAGCGGGGAGTAAAAAGAAGCTGGCCGATAAGCCGGGTTTTGTCGTGGACAGTCATTCCTCTAGGC
>CAZBSR010000148.1:0-3601 GCA_964494575.1 uncultured Methylophilaceae bacterium
CTTGCCCGTGCGTCTGAGGATGCTTGATGAAAATGGCGCAAAGATCGAGCAGACACTCACCAGTCTGCATGCCGAGTAAGCTGCACCAGTTCTGGCGTAATCCTTCATACAGGCGGTTGAGCCTGGCGTTGCTGGTTTCTGCATTGCTGCATTTGTGGCTGGTGAAGGGATTGGGTTTGCACTATCCCGGCTGGTGGAGCGAGCCGGAAGCCACGGTCAGCACCATACAGGCTGTCCTGTTGCCGCCGCCCAAGCCGGAACCAGTAGCGGTTGCAGCAGCACCGGCTCCAAAACCAGTTGCAAAATCCCGGCCGGCAAAAAAGCTGATTAAGCCGGCGCCACCGCCAGCATCGGCTCCAGTTGAAGCTCCGCAACAGCAGGTGAGTCCGCCACCGGAGCAAATGACAGAGCCTGAAGAGCCGCGACAAGAGGAAGCGCCGGCAGAAGAATTCCCGCCAGTACAGCCGGAAGAGGCTATTGATGACGGAGCCGCCCGAATATCCTCCGCGCCGGCTTACGTGAAAACCGATTTTGTCGTGAGTAAAGGCACTGCCCGAGGCGTGATGCACAATACCTACGAGATGCAGCCCGGCGGCAGTTATATATTGAAGAGTGAAGCCGAAGCTCAGGGTTTTATTTCACTGTTTCTCGGTACCCTCAAGCAGCAGAGCGAGGGCGTCGTGACGGAGCAAGGGCTCAGGCCATACCGTTATTTGTATCAGTACGGCGATAGCGAGGACAAAGCGCAGCGCGCGAACTTTGACTGGCGATCACAGAAATTGACCATGCAGAACGGTAAAAAGACCAGAACTGAACCTCTCGAAGCAGGCACGCAGGATTTGCTGAGCTTCATGTACCAGTTCATGTTTGTGCCGCCACTTGAGCAGATGCAGCTTTCTATCACGAATGGCAAAAAGCTGAGCACCTATAGCTATGCATTTGCGGGCGAAGAGACTTTATCAACTAAAATGGGCGACCTGCGTACCGTGCATATATTCAGGACGCGCGGCGACAGTGATGAAAAAACCGAACTTTGGCTCGCACTTGATTACTTTAACCTGCCTGTCAAAGTCCGCCAGACCGACAAGGATGGTGGCGTGATCGAGCAGATCGCCACCCGGATTTCCACTGGCAATAGCGACCCTGAACCTGAAAAGCCCGCACCATAAACAATTTAACGAGAAAGTTGGCATGAGCATCATTAATCCAAATCTACTTCGCCTGGCCGGCATGGCACTGGCCGATGTGCTGACTATCAGCGGCCCGGCCGACGCCAAGCTTGGCGCATTCTTCCGGCAGAATCGCGAGTTGGGCACCAAGGATCGCGCTTTTGTGGCGGAGTCGGTCTACGGCGTCCTGCGCCGCAGGAGCTTCCTGGCTTATCTGGCCGACGGAGAAGACCCACGCAAACTCCTGCTGGCCTGGCTATTGCGTATCCAGGGCACCAGCATGCGCGATCTGGAGGAAACATTGAACCAGCAGCAGAAAGAGTGGGCGCAGGAAATCAAGGCCAAGTCGACAGATGCCATGCCATTGGCGATGCAGGCAGATGTGCCCGAATGGCTGTGGGAAAAGCTGTCTGCACAATATGGCGAAACGGAAGCGCTCACTATCGCCCGCAGTATGCACTTGCCAGCGAATCTGGATTTAAGGGTGAACACGATCAAGGCCACGCGCGAAGATGTGATGGCCAAGTTCGCCAGCGAAAAAACCGAGATGCAAGCCACGCCTTATTCGCCGTTCGGCATCCGCATGCCGCAGAAAATGACCATCAGCCGCCACACCATGTTTACCGACGGTAAAGTCGAAGTGCAGGACGAGGGTAGCCAGTTATTGGCCCAGCTGGTTGCACCGCGCCGCGGTGAGATGGTGGCGGATTTCTGCGCGGGCGCAGGTGGCAAGACGCTGGCCATGGGCGCGCTGATGCGCAATACCGGCAGTATTTATGCCTTCGATGTTTCCGAAAAGCGCCTGCTTAATCTCGGCCAGCGCCTAAAGCGTTCCGGCCTGTCCAACTTGCGCAGCCAGCGTATCAGCAGTGAGCAGGATCCAAAATTGAAGCGCCTTAACGGTAAATTCAATCGCGTCCTGGTTGATGCGCCTTGCAGCGGGTTTGGTACGCTACGGCGCAATCCAGACCTGAAGTGGCGCCAGACACCGCAGGATATTATCGAGCTGAGCGCCAAACAGGCGCGTATTCTGGAGCGTGCGGCCAAGCTGCTGAAGGATGGCGGGCGCCTGGTGTACGCGACCTGCAGCCTGCTACAGGATGAAAATGAAGCGGTTGCGGAGGCGTTCCTGAGTGCGCACCCGGATTTCAGGCTGGTGCCGGCGAGCGAAGTGCTGGCTCAGCAGCAAATTACCCTGGATACCGGCGACTACTTGAAATTGCTGCCGCATCTCCACCAGACCGATGGTTTCTTCGCCGCCGTATTTGAGAAAAGCGCGAAAACCGTAGAGAAAAATGTAGCGCCCGCGGCTGCGTCGGCAGAAAAAACTGCCGAGCCAAAAGCATCTGGTAAGACAGCCAAAGCCACGACGGCCAAAGCCAAGACTGCGCCCGCAAAACCCAAGGTGGTTAAAGTCTCAGCCAAATCTATTGGAGCGAAAACCGTAGCGACTAAGAAGCCGGCGGAACCAAAAGTCGCGAAGCCAACAGCAGTGAAGCCAGCAGCCTCTAAACCAAAGACGCTCAAACCAAAAGCTCCCAAGCCCGAGGCTGACAAGTAATGAAGTGGCCAGGCCTGAATACGCAGATATTGCTGGGCGTATGTGCGGGCGTGGCCATAGGCCTGTATTTTCATGGTATGGGGGCGGACGACGGCACCGTAAAGACGGGCCTGTACGCAAGTAGCCTGGTGGGGGGCATATTTATCGATATGCTCAAGATGATACTTATCCCACTGGTTTTTACCTCGATAGCGGTAGGTATCGCCAATCTGCAGGAACACAAGCAGGCGCATCGTGTCTGGACTACAACGCTGGCATTTTTCGTTTTCACCATGGCAATCGCCATCGTGCTTGGTATGGCCTCTAATCAGATATTCCGTCCCGGGGCGGGGATGCATCTGGGCATGTTTGCCGAAGCGATGCAGGATTTTGAGGCGAAGCAGTTAAGCCTGCCGGAATTCTTTGCGCACTTTTTGCGCGGGCTGTTTGTTAACCCGTTCACTGCATTCTCCGAGGGCAATATACTGGCGGTGGTAGTCTTTGCGCTGGTTGTGGGCATTGCACTCGTCATTGGCGGTGAACGTTATCGCAATATTCTTGTGCTGTTGCAGGAGCTCAATGAGATTACCCTGCAAATCGTCAAATGGATCATGTACCTGGCGCCGCTGGGCATCATGTCACTGCTCATCAAGCTCATCGCCACGCAGGATATGGCCTTGTTCGGCAGCATGGGGAAATTCATGGCGGTGGTGGTTGGCACCACCTTGCTGCATGGCATCGTGATCCTGCCGCTTATTTTGTATTTGATCACCAAGGTGTCGCCGCTCAGGTTTTTCAGGGGCGCACGTGCGGCCCTGATTACTGCGTTCGCCACCAGTTCAAGCTCCGCCACCATCCCGGTGACCCTGCGCTGTGTAGAACATAACCTGCA
>CAZBSR010000149.1:0-3513 GCA_964494575.1 uncultured Methylophilaceae bacterium
CCAAGCCAGCACGGCTCATCAAGTCACAGGCTGCATTGACACTGGCTGCATCGTAATTGGGGGATTTCCCGCCGCGTAGGATGATATGACAATCATCATTACCCGTAGTGGATATGATGGCCGAACGCCCATCTTTAGTACCCGATAAAAAATGATGTGGGCTGGCGGCAGTTTTGATGGCCTCAATCGCTACACGTACATTGCCATCCGTGCCATTCTTGAATCCCACCGCACATGAGAGGCCGGAGGCCAGCTCCCGATGCACCTGGGATTCAGTAGTACGCGCGCCTATCGCGCCCCAGCTTACCAAGTCTGCCGTATATTGCGGTGTTTGGGTATCCAGGAACTCCATGGCTGCCGGCATGCCGATTTCGTTTACATCCAGCAAAAATTTACGCGCCTTTTCCAGGCCCTCATTAATTTGGTAGCTGCCATCCAGATGCGGGTCGTTGATCAGGCCTTTCCAACCCACGGTGGTGCGGGGTTTTTCAAAATATACACGCATCACAATGAGCAAATCTGCTGCCAGGTCTTTACTCACCTCCAACAAACGGCGTGCATACTCGATTCCCGCTCCAGTATCGTGAATTGAGCAAGGCCCTACAATCACCAGCATGCGGTCATCTTGCCCATGTAAAACGCGGTGTATGGCCTTACGCGTAATCAGGATATTTTTTGTGCTCGCCGGGCTTTCCTTCAGACGCGCCAGTAGCTCTGTCGGCTTGATCAGCTCTTTAATTTCGCGGATACGGACATCGTCCGTCACCAATTTTTCAAATTCCTGCTTTTCTAACTCAGTCATTATTTTCAATCAATCAGAATTTGCTCTAATACATCTAAAAAACGTTCATTTTCTGAGAATAGGCCTATGCTCACCCGCAGATAATCCGGCATCCCATAATTGGCAATGGGCCGCACGATGACGCCGTGTTCAAGTAGGCGATGGTAAACGATGGCAGCATTTGCTACCTCGAAGCTCACAAAATTCCCGAAGGAGGCAATGAATTTAAGGCCAAGCTTATCCAGCCCCTGCGTAATTTGCGCCATTCCTGCCTGGTTCAGCGCATAGCTGCGCTCCACGAAAGCCTCATCCGCCAGCGATGCTACAGCAGCAGCCTGTGCCACACTATTCACATTGAATGGCTGGCGTACCCGGTTCATCATATCAGCGACGGCAGACGCAGCGACACCAAAGCCGATACGTAGGCCCGCCAGGCCGTAGGCTTTGGAGAAAGTACGGGAAATAACCAAATTATCAAATTCGGCCAACCAGTTGATCGCCTCCGATTTCAGCGCTGCCGGCAGGTATTCATCGTAGGCTTCATCCAGTATAACCAGCACATTGCCGGGGACTGCCCGCAGGAAACGCAGCAACTCCGCTTTGGCAATCAGGGTGCCAGTAGGATTGTTTGGGTTCGCAATAAATATCATGCGCGTCTGCGGAGTGATTGCGGCCAGCATGCTGTCCAGGTCATGCCCAAACTCGTTCGCTGGAACAACAATACCAGTTGCGCCAACAGCTTGCGTAACCAAAGCATAGACAGCGAATGCGTGCTGCGAATATATGGCCTCATCACCAGGCACGAGGAAAGCGCGCGCTGCCAGCTCCAGAATGTCGTTGGAGCCATTGCCAAAAACCAGTTGGCCGGGCTTTACCGAAAATTTCGTACAGACCGCATCGCGCAGCTCGAAACTATTGCCATCAGGGTAGCGTGCTATATCCAGTAGTGCCGCCTGCATAGCCTCCTCCGCCTTCGGGCTTATCCCGAGCGGGTTTTCATTCGATGCCAGCTTGATAATCTGGCCTGGCTCCAGGCCCATTTCACGCGCTAGGTCCGTGATCGGTTTGCCAGGCTGATATGGGGCGATAGAGCGAATATAGTCCGGTGCAGAAACGCCCAGTTTAGTCACGTCACAAACCTCTGAATTAAATTTAATGCCAGGAAAATGAAAATGCGGCTTACGCCGCTTTACTTAGCCTACTGATTATATCACTGCGGAAAAAACTTAAGCCGTGGAATCATCTACCTCATAAGCACGGGCAAAGGCGACACCGGCCTTGGCACCGCGCTTGATCTCATACATGGCTTTATCGGCACGCCTTACCACATCGACGGGCGTACAGTATTTATAGGGAAAGATACAAATGCCGATACTGGCGGTGATACCAGAGAGCGTAACCTTTTTATCCAGGGCAAAAGGCGCCTCCAGTTGGCTAAGCAGCTTGCTGGCCAGAACGCTGGCAGCCTCGACTGTTGTAATATTCCGCGCCAGGACAAAAAATTCATCGCCGCCGATGCGGGACAAGGTGTCTGCGTCCCGCATAATATCCTTGAACCTTGCTGCGACCTCCTTAAGGAACAAATCGCCGATGGCGTGCCCGTATGTATCATTTATCTCCTTGAATCCGTCGAGGTCGATAAACAGGCCTGCACATGCCAGCTCATCGCGGCTGGCCTGCCTGATTGCCTGCTCCAGCCGGTCATCCAGCAGTTCACGATTGGGCAGCCCGGTCAGGTTGTCATGCAAGGCGCGCGATAGCTGCAAATTGCGGTCTGTATCGAGCCGCTGCACATGCAGGAACAGAATACGGCTTTGCTGCTCCCACACATAGCTGGCGCAGACAGCAAGGGCGATGGAAGAAACAATATAAAAATTGTTGCTCGCCAGCTCCATAATCGGTATCGGGTGAAAAACCATGAATATCAGATTGAATGCGAGCAAGATCACTATTGAAGTAAAGCTGGCAAAGACAAAGCGCATACCGGAAAAACAATGGCTCCAGAAAATCACCAGCATAAGCCCGGGGAAATAATGGCTTTCTGCAATGCCATACAGCAATAGCATTTTCGTGAGCACACCCGCGGCACCCATTAATGCCAAGAGCATTAAAAGCTGCTGATTGAAATACCGGAATATAGAATGGAAGGTTGATGCGAAAACCAGGACGATGCCGCTACTGATGATGATGCGGATTTCCCACATGGCATCTATTTCGCTAGCCGGGACAAGCAGCGAGTCCAGTGCGCTATAAAAAATCCATAAGGCCAGGCCCAGTATAAGCGCTACGCGGGCCTGACGTTTTAAGGGGAGGAACGAGTAATTACGGTATTCAAGCTCAACCTGGCGGCTGCCGAACTCAAGCGTGGCTGGGTAGATCGAAATATCTGCTGAAGAATATTGATTTATTACCATCTTGTTAGCTGCCGCCGCGCCTCTCAGTGATAATACTGCCGATTAATTCTAATCTCTCAACCCTGCTCCGCTTTCAATCTTGATTAAATCAACTATATCGAACCCCTGCAAACTTCAGATGACCGCAACCGGGTAAGAGCCGAGCACTTTAAGCAAGGAGGCTTTCGATTGCAGCTCAGCCAGGGCATTAGCCACGGCAGTGTCCTGGTGATGCCCTTCTATATCCACAAAAAACACATACTCCCACATGCCCAGTTTTGAAGGGCGGGACTCCAGCTTGGTCATGCTTACCTGATATTTGGCAAGTGGACCCAGCAG
>CAZBSR010000150.1:0-3510 GCA_964494575.1 uncultured Methylophilaceae bacterium
CCGCTCGCGCCATCTGCAACCCTGAGTTCGTCCAGCAAATGGTGCAACTGATCAAGGATAATCCAGAGTCTGCCAGGCGCCTATGGCTGGAGGTGCCTGAGCAAGGCGTATTCGAGCATCTTCCGGCGTTCCGAGCTTTTTGCAATGTGTTGAAACCTCTCGGTTGCAAGATAGGTATCGAGCATGTTGGCGCACAGATTTCTCATTTGGGTGAGCTGCATGATCTGGGGCTGGATTACATCAAGATTGATATCTCTGTTATTCGAGATATCGATAAAAACACCGGCAACCAGGCCTTTCTCAGGGGCTTGTGCCTGATCGCCCACTCGATTGGCCTGATGGCGCTCGCAGAAGGTGTGCAGACAGGCGCCGAAATCGCCACACTGCCTGACCTTGGTATAGATGGCATGACCGGGCCGGGCATCAAGCTGACTGATTAAAAACCACCATCAAAGAACCCGGCCTTGATATATAAAAGCCTCCCGCCGTATCGGTGAGAGGCTTTTACTTTCTGATTCCGAAGCAGCTAGTCAGTAATCAACTTCTGCTTGGAGAGCAGGTCAGCGATAACCTGCTGGTCGTTAGTGAATGAACCAATCAGGTCGACGTTCTGCAGTGTGATTGTCTGAACGTCATTGGCACTGTTAAAGCCCCCAGCATAAGCACCGCTATCGCTAATATGCACGATGGTATTGGCGCCGGATTTTTCAAAGTGCAGGTAATCCGTCAAGTTTCCAGTACCTATCGTATGGTTCTCATTCGTCAGGATATCGCGCAGATCCAGCTTGTCGCTGTTCGTGGTCGTGTCAAAGTCAGTGATCGTGTCATTTGCCGGAGCGCCCACGGTGCCTTTATCGGCCAGATCCCATTTGAATACATCTGCGCCAATACCGCCAGTCATACTGTCATTCCCTGCGCCGCCTACCAGCAGGTCTGAGCCGGACCCACCTGACAATGTATCATTGCCAGCGCCCCCAAATAGCAGATCGTTACCGCTGTTGCCGGTTAATGAATCGTTCCCCGCGCTTCCGGAGAGTATCGTATTGACACCCGGAGACGCAGTTCGCGAACTATCATCATCCGTACTTAGCGTATAAGGGCTGCTGCCCAGATTGTAAGCCCCGTAGGTCGCACCACCCCAGAAAGTAACAGTTTCAATAGTGCCGGCAGCACTGGTGGTGAAATGACTGTTGGCGGTGATTTGCTGGTCATTATAGGTAATCACCAGGTTCCCGCTATTGGCTGTGGTACTGGAATCCAGGAAGCTCAGCCCCGTGATGGCAGCGCCGTTTGCGTCGAACACAATCTGGTCAGTACCTCCGGAGTCTCCAGTGATGACATCATTGCCGTCTGCCATGCCAAATACATAGGTATCGTTACCACTGCCGCCACTCAACGTGTCATCACCAATGCCGCCAACCAGCAGATTCGTACCGCTGGTCACAGTGAGAGTGTCATTGCCCGCATTACCAAACAGGAGATCTGAGCCTCCTCCGCCAGTCATTGCATCGTTTGCACTACTGCCAGCCAGAATATCATTGCTAGAGGTGCCTGTATTTGAATCCTGTAATAGATAGTTTCCCGTGCCCAGATTGAATCCCAGATAGGAGCCGCCAGCGGACCACCGGAATTGCTCCAGATCGTTGCCATAATGCCCGATAACTGAAATATGCGTGCTGTTCGAGCCCGATATGCCCGTGTACTCGAGATTGGTACCATAACGCGTGAAGTTTAAATTGTTATAGGTAGCACTGGCATTGATTGTTACGGTGTCAGTATTGGAATTGTCCACCACCGAATAATTTCCACTGTTTATCCCGAAAGTTTGGCTGCCAGCCAAATCACCGGAATCCCCACCAATATTGAAGGTAATCGTGTTTGCTGAGGCATCAAGATCAACTCCGCCATTCGCTGTACCGCCACTATCCTGTACTTGGAAAGTGAAATCAGCAGTCCCCGTATCGTTAGCATCAGGCACATAAGTCAATCTGCCTGCAGCTATATCAGCCGCGCTAATGTAAGTAGCACCGGAAATCCGCACATTGTTCAAATACAGATCGCCCTCGCCAGTTCCAGGCACTGAGCTGATTCTGACGGCCAGTAGCGAATTTCCATCGGCATCGGAAAACCCGAAGTCACTGGTGCTGAAGGTATACCCCTGATCTTCTACGATATTGATGGTCTTATTCGCACCTGAAGGTGCGTCATTGACAGAGCTGACCACGATTTCAAGCGTTGCCACAGAACTTGCCGTTGCTGGCGTTCCGCCCGCATCCGTGGAGGTTGCTGTCACTGTCAGGTCAATAACGCCGTTATAGTTCGCCGGAGGCGTAATACTGATATTGTTCAAGCTCCATGCCGTTACATTGACACTGGTATTCCCCGCGGTCGCCGTAAAGGTGTTGGTGCCATCTGTCAATGTCGCCCCAACCGGTATGGTAGAAATAACCACCGCCAGGGTTTCAGATGGATCATTCAAACTGGCGCTGATAGTGCCAATACGAATACTGCTATCTTCGACTCCGTCAGTTACAGTGTATGTATAGTAGCCGCCATCACTGTTAGGGGTGAAAGGTGCGCCAGTGGCGGCAATAGATGCTGAATCTCCATACAACAAGAAATTAGCGGTGTTTAGATCTACCGCAGTAGCCCCATTAACTGTCATGTTCAAGTCTAGGCTACCAACTCCAGAACCATTGTAGTAATCAACTTCGATGCTGTAAAAACCTGATGTAGCAGGGATGAAAGCGCTGCCAGTAAATGTCCCATAAGTATCATGTGCGGAGCCGTAGACCTGGGTACCACCCAACTTGATGATTAATGTGTCATCTCTATACCCATTAACGGTGTAACTGCTCCCAGCCGTAAGGTAGATAAATCCGTTGAAGCGATAGGCTGAGTCAGTTGGGGCACTCGCCTCCAGAACTTCCACATTAGACACAACAGTTGTCGAAGTTGCCGTACTAGCTTCAATAGCAGCTTCAAAAGCCGCCAGATTTGCAGCATTAGTCGTATTAACGATATTCGTCCCGGCTGCGGAATAGACTCGCGTCAAGCCCGTCACCACGGGAGCAGCCCCAGTAACAATTATCGTACCGCCAGTTGTTGAGTTGTCATTCACAATAAGTGTGGGAGCATCTGCCACCGGCGTAACGGTGACATTTAACGTAGATGTACTCGTTGCCGAACCATCCGAAACTGTATAAGAAGCGGTCGGAACCGAGCCGCTATAATTCGTAGCCGGGGTAAACGTATATGACCCATTTGAATTAATTACCAAAGAACCAACACCGGCTATGCTGGCTGTGCTACCTGCGCTATAGGTCGTACTATTTACGACAAACTGCGTCACGCTAAGTGTCCCACCGTCTATATCAGAATCATTGGTCAATACATTGCCTGTCGTGGCACCGGAGTCCTCAAATATTGTTCTTGTATCCGCGACAACTGTTGGCGCATCGTTCGCGCCGTTGATGGTGAAGGTCACGCTCTTGGTGGTGCCGTCGGCAC
>CAZBSR010000151.1:0-3503 GCA_964494575.1 uncultured Methylophilaceae bacterium
CTCAGCAGGCGGTTCAATTCGTCCAGGCGCTCGCTCAGGGTGGCGAGCTTTTTTATCATTGAGGGTTTCATCTGCGGGCTTTAAGTTGCGGTGCTTGTTTTATTCGTGGATGTTGTAAAGCTGGCGCAACAGCATTTCCATTTGTTCGCGATCATCGCCCTGGCTGTTATTGAGGGCATGGCTGGGGCCATGCAGCAGCTTATTGGTTAGCGCGCTACTCAAGGCTTCCAGAACGGCAGCAGGATCTTCGCCGCGTACCAGCATCTTTTGCGCCTTTTCGAGCTCATTGCGGCGCAAGCGGTCGGCCTGGTCGCGCAGGGCGCGGATGGTCGGCACTGCCTGGCGGGTCTTGAACCATTGCATGAAGTTTTCCACGCGCAGCTCGATGATGGACTCGGCCTCGGCAGCCGCTTCCTGCCTGTTTCCCAAGCCTTCCTGCACTACCTGCGCAAGATCGTCCACGGTGTAGAGAAATACATCGTCGAGCTCGCCGGCTTCGGGTTCGATATCGCGCGGAACGGCCAGGTCGACCATGAACATCGGGCGGCGTTTGCGCGCCTTGATGGCGCGCTCCACCATGCCGAGGCCGACAATGGGCAGCTGGCTGGCGGTGGAAGTCACGACGATGTCGAAACTGGCCAGCCGCTCAGGCAGGTCGGCCAGCAGGATCGCAGTGCCGCCGACTTTTTGCGCGAGCTCTGCGCCGCGCTCCAGGGTGCGGTTGGCAATGGTGATGGATGCCGGTTTCTGCGTGGCAAAATATTCGGCACACAGTTCGATCATTTCCCCTGCGCCGATGAACAGCACGTTCTTGTCATGCAGGTCGCCAAAAATACGCTGCGCCAGCTTGACCGAGGCGGCCGCCATGGACAGCGAACTGGCACCGATATTGGTATTGGTGCGCACTTCTTTCGCTACGGCAAATGTGCGCTGAAACAGCTTGTGCAGCAAGGTGCCGAGCGTGCCTGCATGTTCGGCGATCCTGACCGCCTGCTTGAATTGGCCGAGGATCTCCGGCTCGCCCAGGACCATGGAATCCAGCCCTGCGGCTACGCGGAACGCATGCTTGACCGCATCCTGCTGCGGCAGGGTGTACATGTAAGGCTGGATGTTGCGCGTCTCCAGCTTGTGATATTGCGCCAGCCAATTGAGGGCGATCTCCGGGCTCTCGGTCCGGCAATAGAGCTCGGTGCGGTTGCAGGTGGACAGAATCGCCGCCTCGGTAGCGCCGTGCATGGTCAAATCGCGTAGCGCCTCACCCAGTTTTTCATTCTGGAAGGCAACATTTTCGCGGATAGAGACGGGGGCGGTGGTGTGGTTTACACCAACAGTGAATAATTGCATGTCGCAATTTTCCCGCATCGGGGGTGGTTAAGCAACAATTTCAAGTGTACGGGCTGTATATAAGTCCTTAATTACGGTTAAAATAGTCCTTTTACAGCTTGCAGACTAATTATCATGGCTAAAACATACAGAATCGCCCCCAGCATCCTTTCCGCCAACTTTGCGAAGTTGGGCCAGGAAATTACCGATGTCATTACCTCCGGTACCGATATCGTGCACTTTGACGTGATGGATAACCATTACGTTCCCAATCTGACCATCGGCCCGCTGGTATGCGAAGCCATTCGCGATATTTCCAAGAATGCCGGCGCGCTCATTGATGTGCATCTGATGGTGATGCCGGTCGATCGCATCATTCCGGATTTTGCCAAGGCGGGCGCCAATATCATCACTTTCCACCCGGAAGCCTCCAACCACATCGACCGTTCCCTGTCGCTGGTACGCGAGCACGGCTGTAAATCCGGCCTGGTATTCAATCCTGCCACGCCGCTGGATTACCTCGATTATGTGATGGACAAAGTGGACATGATCCTGCTGATGTCGGTAAACCCGGGCTTCGGCGGCCAGAAATTCATCCCCGGCACACTGGATAAGCTGCGCCATGCCCGCGCCAGGATCGATGCCTACACTGAAAAGACCGGGCGCGAGATCTGGCTTGAAGTTGACGGCGGCGTTAATGCTGCCAATATCGCTGAAATCGCCCGCGCTGGTGCCGATACATTTGTAGCGGGTTCGGCTGTATTCGGCGCCGGCAAGGATAGCGACCCTAACCGTTACGATACGATCGTCGGCGCACTGCGCGCAGAGCTCGCAAAGGTTTAATGCCGGGCCCGGCATTTAGCGCGGCGCAGTCAAACACCGGTATGTTCCCGATCGCGGTCAAGGCCGTGGTCATCGATCTTGACGGAACCTTGCTGGATACGGCGCCGGATATTGCCGAGGCAGCCAACCGCATGCTGGCTGAGCTGCAATTGCCGCCTGTGGCCGAATCTCTGCTCAAGACTTATATCGGTAATGGCGTAGGCCAGCTGATCAAGCGTGTACTGACTGGTGACATGGATGCAGAGCCGGATGCGGCATTGTTTGCGCGGGCAATGCCGCTGTTTGAAAAGCATTACGCTGATGTGGTCAGCCTCGATAGCCGACCCTATCCGGGGGTTATTGATGGCCTGGATATGCTGAAGCGCGCGGGTTACCGCCTGGCATGTATCACCAACAAGGCGGAAAAGTTCACCCTGCCTTTGCTGAGGGATACCGGCCTGCGTGATTACTTTGAACTGGTAGTGGCCGGCGATACGTTGCCGAGAAAGAAGCCGGATCCGCTGCCTTTGCTGTACGCATGTGAAAAATTCGGCGTAGCGCCGAACCAGATGTTGCTGATCGGCGATTCGTTAAACGACACGCAGGCAGCACGCGCTGCAGGCTGTTATGTGTTTTGCGTGCCTTACGGCTACAATCGAGGGCGCGATGTGGGCGAACTCGACCTGGACGCCGTAGTCGATACGTTGGCTGAGGCAACAGAATTGATTGTTAAGGTTTAATTTTATGAATTCCCAAATGAATAAGCGAAATAGTTGGCGATGGTGGCTCTAGCCTGACAAGACCGGCTCGGCCAGGCTTTGGCCGCGCCGACATCGCAACTTATTATTTGGGGATTTACATGCTGCAAACTATTAACTTACAAGAATTTGAAGCCCTGGCAGCCCAGGGTTTCAATCGTATCCCACTGGTGGTCGAGACTTTTGCCGATCTCGATACGCCGCTTTCGCTTTACCTCAAGCTCGCCAATCAGCCCTACTCCTACTTGCTGGAATCAGTGCAGGGCGGGGAGCGTTTTGGCCGTTATTCCATCATCGGCCTGCCTGCCAAGACACGCATCGTTGCGGTTGATCGCGATGTGCAGATTCTGAATGGCGATATCGTGGTGGAGTCAGCCATCGATGTGAATCCGCTGGATTTTGTGCAGGCTTACCAGGCGCGCTTCAAGACACCACCATATGCGGGACTGCCAAGGTTCACCGGTGGCCTGGCGGGCTATTTCAGCTACGAAACGGTGCGCTATATCGAGCGCAGGCTGGCTGGCACCAGGAAGCCGGACGTCATCGGCACGCCGGATGTGTTGCTGATGGTCTCGGAAGAGCTGGCCGTCATAGACAACC
>CAZBSR010000152.1:0-3497 GCA_964494575.1 uncultured Methylophilaceae bacterium
CATCATCCTCGAGATTGACGCTTTGCGGGAACGAGGTGAGCTTACCGGGCTTCACATCCTCCGCGATACATTCGCGGAACTGCAACGCACCATGCTCGCGCCAGATAGCGCCGCACTTCTCGGCAATCTCGCGGTAAGCCTCTTTATTTTTCTTGGGGAGCGGTAATACGAAACCATCTACATAAGCCATGACATTCTCCTTGAACTTGAAAGGACAGCTGTTGAATATGTATTACGTGGTTCGGGCAAACGATATGCCCATCTAATCAGGGACAGTGAAGAAGAACTGGTTTAATCGCTACGGTTCGAAAATGTCAATAAATACATGCTCTGGGAGCCAATATCCATGCACCTCCCAGGGCATGTCATAGAACCTTGTATGCTCCATGCCCCACACGATGAAAAATACCCATAATTGTTTTTGAGCATAAGCACGGTGCCCGATTGGTATGATTTTGGGAATGGTCAGAAGCCTGTATCCATTTGAGATCATCTTGAGAGCTAGGATAAGTTGCTGCATAAGCCTCGAGTATTTGAGCTTGAGACAGCTCTTGCCCTTGGAAAGGTGCAACAGCAATAGCCAAGCGATTGTGATATTCACTTACCTTATTAACCATTGACATAACAACAGATGCCCCTGACTTACGTTAACGTAAAGCAGGCTCCTATTTGACGTAAATTAAAAGCGTCAAATAGGAGCCTACAAATTTTTGATATGCGGTTATCAAATTAATTCACGTTCCGCATAGCTATTTCTTCACCCACCCACTACCATCCTGATACCACCAGCCGCTCTGGGCCTTTTGCACCCAACGCTGGGCAAAGGTACTGCGGATTTCTGCTTCCCATTCCGCGTGACCGTTAGCATTGGCAATCTCTTTATAGAGCACATTGCGATCCTTGTTTTCTGCGGCTACCAACGCATTCAATCCCTGGCGCTGGGCCAGTGGGACGGCGGCAGCATCACGCACTGCCACGAGGCCATCGCGTGTGAGGCCAACAGCGCCGCTTGAGTAATGCGGAGCCAACTGGCTATGGCGGCTTTGCATGCTGCCCTGGACCGCAGTAATGGCAGGGGTGTTGATTTCCAGGTCTGCAGCTGCAAGCGCAAATGGCGAAGCAAGCAGCACCATAAAACCCAAGTAAACGGCAAAAAGGCTATCTTTTAGGCGGTTATTCATATGCGTTTTCATGTTGGTTCCTTAGTTGGCCGGGGTTTCAGCAGGAGCTGGCTCAGCGGCGGGCCGGTCTTTGATCTGCCAGACTTCGTCAATGATCTTGTCCGCAGCTTTTTCTGCCGCAGCAGCAGGAAAATAGATATTGATGGTCACGCATGCCGACAAGATCGCTGCCGCTGGCAACAGTAACATCCAGGGCTTGGCGTAGTTAATTATTCCGGGCTTCATTGTTCAACTCCTTGGCCTTATTTCTATTGAATGACTGGCTTGGTATTGCCATCGGTGACGCGCTTGATGCGCTCCAGCAACTCACCCCAACTTACCTGCCGATTGTAACCCAGGACCGTAATCGAGGGGATGCCGCTACCTTTAACGATGATATACCCCTGCGGGGTTGACTCGATCCCGCCCATTTCACATAAATCACCCCGCAAACGGCAGTTCAGCCCCAGTTTTGCATAGTTGAAATTCTCGAAGAATCGCAGCACGCTGCGCTGCACTGCCGCAGCCGCCCCGGCCCCGCCCAGGGACGAGATATTCTCCACTGCGCGCTGGGAGATCTTTTTGCGGTAATTGCCCGGGCTGCTGTATATCGACGCATCGAAATTGACCGGCTTCCAGTTGGCAAGCTGCAGGTCATTCACATAGCCGTCAACCTTGCCCTCCATCGCGCCGAAGGAAAAAGTGCGGGTCAGCGTATCCAGGTCGAGGTTGGTCACCTTCATGCTGCCAGCAAGCCTGGGAGCCACTCCCAGCGGGTCCTGCATGGTCAGCTTACTGATGATCACGCTGCCGTCGAATACGCTGAACTTGATGTCACCATCGGTCGTCAGCCGCCCGGCGCTGTACGTCACCAGCGGGATCGAAGCCGCAATCTGGCCCTGCATGTGCGGCCAGCCGAGCGCTTGCGAAAAGTCCTCCATGGCAATGGGCGCAAGCCCGGCACGCAAGTGCCAGTGCCATTGACTGGCCGCCCATACTGCCGAAACATCGGACACAGTCAGGGCGCCATCCAGGATAGGCAGTTTGATCTCCGGGGCAGTCAGTGCATAACGATTCAGCTCGGCCGAGATATTGGTGGCGCCCAAAGGCAATTTCAGCAAATGCCCGCCCTGATACGCCAGGCTGACGGTTTTGGGGTCATCGTATGACCAGGGAATGGTGGCATTGAGCTTATAGAGCGCAAAGCGGCCGTTCCTGTCATCGATATCGGCGTCTTTCAGGTCGAGCTGGAATGACCTGGGCTCGCCGTCCCGCATCTCCAACCTGAAGCTCGCCTTGCCCCCCATCTCCAGGTTGTTGAGCGAAGTCTTTTCCAGCAACGGCTTGAGCACCAGCGGGTAAAGTGCCGCAAGGTCGATACTCTCGGTATTGGCAGTCAATGCCTGTATTTTATTGTCGTCAGACAAGTCCAGCCTGGTGCTTAACTGCAGGCTGCCGACATCTTTCAGCGCGAGATCGGCGCGCTCGATAGCCAGGAGCTGCGGGCTGTACTGACCGTTGGCCTTAAGTGTATGGCCGCCGGAGGCAAAGTAGAATGGCTGCCAGAACACTTCGCCTTTCTGCCAATCCACGTCCGTCCGCCACTGCCATACGCCAAGCTTGCTCAATGCCTCGGCATGGATGACGCCGCTGACTTTTTCGCCGGCATGGAGGCCCGCCGCATCGCTGAAACTCGCATCTTTTAAAGTCAGGTCAGCGATAAACTGCGGGTTACCCTTGATGGTTTGCGAATTGACGGTAAGCGAGAACGGCGCCTTGATGCGCTCACTGACCAGGTTACCGTCCTGGCAGCTCCATTCGCCGCGTTTTGAATTGATGAAGGAGCCGCAGGAAAAGCTTGCATCAGCCCAGTTCTTCTCACTCGCAGGCTTGATCTGCGCCTTGAGCTTAAGTGAAGGCTGGGCACCTTCAAGTCCCACATCGAACTGCACATTACGCGCCTGTCCCGATGGCGCCTCAACCTGGTCGATGCTTATGCTGATGGCGCTGACTGCGTGGGCGCTTGTTCCATGAACAGCGCTACCGAACAGGACAAGCAGGCACAGGATTTGTCTGAAATGGAAACGCATCTTTCGCACTATGCCAGAAAATTCATAGTGCTAGCCGTGAATGGCGCCCGCGCTTACCCGGGGAACACACCAGTGGACAGGTAACGGTCTCCCCTGTCGCACACGATGGAAACGATCACCGCGTTTTCCAGCTTCTTGGAAAGCTGCAGTGCTGCGTAGAGTGCCCCACCGGATGAGATGCCGGCAAAAATACCTTCTTCGCTCGCCAGCCGCCGCGTGGTTTTTTCCGCATTCACCTGGTTCACAT
>CAZBSR010000153.1:0-3464 GCA_964494575.1 uncultured Methylophilaceae bacterium
AATAGCCAACGGCCTGCGTGACGGCTGATATGGTAGCGCGAAAGTATAATGCCTATGATGATAGCGCCCGTGGCTGGCGCTGCGCGCAGTATGCCGAGGCCTTCAGGGCCGGTCGCATAGATATCGTGGATAAACACCGGCAGCATGGCTACAGCACCGCCGAATAGCACAGCAAACATGTCCAGTGCTTGTGCCGCAAGGAGGATCTGATTATTCCAGACGAAACGCACCCCTTCGCCGATACTGGAAAAAATGGGGACTTTTTTTGATGCCTGACGGGCGTTTATCTTCAAGGACAATAGAACCATGCCTGCCAGGAACGCCAATGCTGTAGCCACTGCATAGGCCGCAGAAATGCTGGCCCAACCTACCAGGATCCCGCCCAGCGCCGGGCCCGTCACCAAGCCTGTCTGGAATATTGTGCTGCCCATGCTGGCGGCCTTGGCATATTGCGCGCGCGGTAGCAAGTGGGCGAACAAAGTGCTGTAGGTCGGTGCGATAAAGGCGCGGGCAAAGCCGACAAAACCTACCGATAGATAAATCCAGTGTGAGATGTCGCCACCCAGCATGCCGCGGGAGATGATGACCAGTAACAATGCGTTGATGGCTACAATCATGGCTGCGAACACACCGAACATTTTTCGCGAGTAGTGATCCACGGCATAACCGGCGAATAGTGCGCTGCAGAAATAAGGAACCAGTTCAGCCAGGCCTACCAGACCCAATGCCAGCGGGTCACGCGTAATCTGGTAGATATGCCAGCCGACCACGACAGCCATGATCTGGTAGGACAATACAATCAACACTCGAAATGTCAGGAGCTGGAGGAACCGGAAATTTTTTAGGGGATTGGTCGCTGTGGTTTCGGTTGGCTGCATTAATCTGGTTGTTGTGAAGCCTGCTGCACTTCAGGGTAAACGGCTGATGCCGGGTCGAGGGAACGTTCGTATTTTATCGCAGGTCAACCCATTAAGTTACACATTCAAGTAAAATATGGCTTTAGTACTAATCGGCATCTACTACCTTGATTCAACTTACCATCAACGGCAATCCCAAGAATTTCCAGCAAGCTGCACTGACAGTGGGCGAGCTTGTGACCAGCCTCGGCCTTGAAGGCAAGCGCCTCGCAGTCGAGTGCAATGGCGAGATTATTCCGCGCGGCTTGTTCAATCAGACAAATTTAAATTCGGGCGACAAGCTGGAAATCGTAGGCGCCGTAGGCGGCGGTTAATAACTCATGAATACATTAAACATTGCAGGAAAATCCTATCAGTCGCGTTTATTGGTGGGCACAGGAAAATATAAGGATTTTGCTGAAACGCGTGCGGCTATTGACGCCAGCGGGGCTGAGATCATCACAGTAGCCATACGCCGCACCAATATTGGACAGACAGCCGGAGAGCCATCGCTGCTGGAATTCCTGCCGCCGGAACAATTCACCTACCTGCCGAATACCGCCGGTTGCTATACCGCAGACGATGCAGTGCGCACATTACGCCTGGCGCGCGAGCTGCTGGACGGCCATAAGTTGGTCAAGCTGGAGGTGCTGGGCGACCCGAAGACGCTGTATCCGAACATGATTGAGACCTTGAAAGCCGCTGAAACGCTGGTGAAGGACGGTTTCGATGTGATGGTGTATTGCTCCGACGATCCTATCATCGCCAAGCGGCTGGAGGAGATCGGCTGCTGCGCAGTGATGCCGCTGGCGTCTCTGATCGGTTCCGGCATGGGTATACTAAACCCGTGGAATCTGCAGATCATCATTGAAAATGCCAAAGTGCCGGTGCTGGTGGATGCTGGTGTAGGTACTGCTTCGGATGCTGCTATCGCCATGGAACTGGGCTGTGACGGGGTGCTGATGAATACAGCGATTGCCGCCGCGCGCGACCCTATCCTGATGGCGAGTGCCATGAAAAGAGCCATCGAGGCGGGCCGTGATGCCTATCTGGCCGGTCGCATGCCGAAAAAACTGTATTCGGCAGCGCCCAGTTCACCAACCACCGGTTTGATTTCATAAGGCGAAAGCGATGACTACAGACAAGCGTTATGAATTTTCGGTGGCTGTAGAAACTGCCTATATAGAAGATCAATCGGATATCGAACAGAATCGGTACGTGTTTTCTTACACCATTACTATTACCAATACCGGTAGCATGGCCGCACAGCTTATCAGCCGCCACTGGATTATTACCGATGCTACAGGCAGTATCCAGGAGGTGCGTGGTCTGGGCGTAGTCGGGGTACAGCCCTTGCTAAAACCAGGTGAGCATTTTCAATACACCAGCGGCTCTGTGCTCAGCACACCGGTCGGTACCATGCACGGCAGTTATCACATGACTGCAGAAGATGGTACGCAGTTTGATGCAGCCATTGCGCCATTTACACTCTCCATGCCGCGCGTGCTGCATTAGCCGAAATTAATCCCGAATGTTATTTTTGATGACGCGTTTTAGCCCGATATTCCTCGCATTGTTTCTAGCTGCCTGCGGAAGCCAGGTAATCAAGCCTGAACCAGCCCCGCAGCCAAGCCCACCAGCCCAACCCGCCCCCATTCAGATTCCGCAATCAAAACCTGCCGAACCAGTAAAGCCTGCTGAGCCTGGTATTTACCCGCAAGGCAATTACAGTTTGCTGCGTGCAGGCAGTTGGGAAGAAATGGAAGGCTTTGTGGAAGACGACTTATCCAAGGCCTGGGGCGCGTGGCTACAGAGTTGCAGTACGCTCAAAAACAAGCAGCCCTGGCAGGCCGTGTGTGAAGCGGCTTTTGCCCTGAATAATCCTGATGATGCGACCATCCAGTCCTATCTGAAACAAAATTTCAGCGTGTATCGCGCCACCAACGCCGATGGTACTGACACCGGCATGATCACCGGCTATTACCAGCCCGTGCTTAAGGGTAGCCGCACCAGGACCGATGTCTATCGCTATCCCCTGTACAGCAAACCGGATGATTTGATTACTGTAGAACTCGGCAGCATTTATCCTGAGCTGGCGAATAAGCGCGTGCGCGGCAGGCTCATAGATAAGCGGCTAGTGCCTTATTACAATCGCAGTGAGATCGATACCGACCAGCCGCCTCTGGCAGGCAAGGAGCTGATATGGGTGGATGACATCATCGACCTGTTCTTCTTGCAGATTCAGGGCTCCGGTATTGTGCAATTGGAGAACGGCGAACGTGTACCTGTCGGCTATGCCGACCAGAACGGGCAGGCTTACCAGTCCATAGGCCGGTTGCTGATCGAGCGTGGCGAGCTGACGGCTGACAAGGCTTCCATGCAGGGCATCAAAGACTGGGCGCGTAACAACCTGGATAAGTTGCGCGATTTACTTAACAGCAACCCCAGTTATGTGTTCTTCCGTGAATTACCGGGCGGGCTGCCGGGGCCACTCGGCGCGTTAGGCGTGCCTATCGCTGCAGAGCGCAGCGTAGCAATAGACCCTCTTTATATTCCTTTAGGGGCACC
>CAZBSR010000154.1:0-3451 GCA_964494575.1 uncultured Methylophilaceae bacterium
AACGGTATTCCCGCAGATATGGGTTCACAGGAGTTCTTTGATAGCTGCGCCGCCGCGCTGGTGCGCGACGGTATGATGGCGATGAACCTGTGGGGATCGGATCGGAATTTCGATATCTACCTGCAGCGCATCGAGCAAAGCTTTAATCAGCGTGTGCTGATGCTGCCAACAGGACGGCCGGGCAATATCGTCGTGTTTGGCTTCAAGCGCGCACCCGCGGACTTGCGCTGGGCGACCTTGCGCGAACGTGCGAAGGCGCTGGAGGCAACGTACAGTATCGAGTTCCTGAGTTTCGTTGAAAAATTAAGAGAGCATAATCCTGGTACCGGCAGCCGATTGCTGCTGGATCAAGATTGAGCTCAGGGATAAATACTGGAATAAACAGGAAGCAGTAAACATAATGAGCCAGCACCAATTTTTTGCCACCTGCCCGAGAGGGCTTGAGAGCCTGTTAGCTGACGAGCTAACAGCTGTGGGCGCACTGCGGACGACGTCAACAGACGGCGGTGTAAGCTTCGCCGGAGACCTCGCGGTGTGCTATCGCGCCAACCTGCAAAGCCGCATCGCCACGCGAATCCTATGGCAGGTTGCGCGCGGCAGGTATGCCAGTGAAGATGATCTTTACAATGCCGCATACAAGCTTGACTGGCCGGCATGGTTCGATGTCGGCAGCGATTTTATGGTCAAGGTGACTGGCGTCAAATGTCCGCTCAAAAGCCTTGAGTTTGCTACCCTGCGCATCAAGGATGCGGTATGCGACCGCTTCCGTCAGGCAGTCAACAGCCGCCCGTATATCGATACCAAGGAGCCGGACGTGCGCATCCACGCCTATCTGGCGGCGGAAGAATACCAGCTCTATCTGGATACATCCGGTGTCGCCCTGTATCAGCGCGGGCAGCGCAGAGCCAGTGTGGAAGCACCTTTACGCGAAAACCTTGCAGCAGGGATATTGAAGCTTTCAGGCTGGAAACCCGGCACACCACTGCTTGATCCCATGTGCGGCAGTGGCACATTCTTGCTGGAAGCGGCAATGATGGCGCTGGACGTGGCACCTGGCAGCAATCGCAGCTTTGGCTTTGAAAAGCTGAAAAATTTTGATGCCGCTAACTGGAAAAATATTCGCCAAAAAGCGCTGGATAAAGCCAGGCCTGCGCAATTTCAGAAGATATACGGTAGCGATACTGATTTGCGGGCTGTTCGTGTGGCCAAGCAGAATCTGCAACAGGCCGGATTGCTGGAGGCGGTTCAATTGGCGAAAACGGACTTTGTCGAAGTCGTCCCTCCCGCAGATAGCGGTGTGCTGATCGCGAATCCGCCGTATGGCATACGCATCGGGGAAGATGAGGAGCTGGCCGCACTTTATCCCAAAATGGGAGAGGCGTTGAAGCGCAGGTTTGCGGGCTGGAACGCCTATTTTCTGACGACGGATATGCGCTTGCCCAAGCTTATGCGCCTTTCACCAAGCAAGCGCACGCCGCTGTTTAATGGGCCACTGGAATGCCGGCTATTCGAAATAAAGATGGTAGCAGGCAGTAATCGGCCCCCAAATAAATTGACGGAGAGTTAATTAACTACCGATATGACCGCTGACTCACTGGAAGATTTACGGGCTCGTTTGAAAGCTTTCGTACAGGAGCGCGACTGGGAGCAATTTCATTCGCCGAAGAACCTGGCGATGGCCATGATTGTGGAAGCCGCCGAACTGGTAGAGCATTTTCAGTGGATGACGGAGCAGGAAAGCCTGGAGATTTCTGCAGAGAAACGTGATGAAGTGGCGCAGGAAATTGCCGATACTTTTGTCTATTTATTACGCATGGCGGATGTGCTGGAAATTGACCTGATTGCAGCGGCGAATGCCAAGATAGACATTAATGCAAAGAAATACCCGGTAGAAAAAGCCCGCGGCAGGAATGATAAATACACGGCTTATAAAGAGTAAAGAGGCATAAAAAACGCCAGCATCTAGCTGGCGTTTTTTATTATCAACCCCGAACTATTTCAAGGCTGCCAGGGCAGCATCATAGTTAGGCTCATTGGCAATTTCCGATACAAGCTCGGTATATAGCACCTTGTTGTTCTCATCCAGTACGATCACGCTGCGGGCAGTCAAGCCGGTCAGGCTGCTGGTCTTGATTGCGACGCCGTAGCTTTCCGCAAAATCCGGGCTGCGGAAAGTGGAGAGAGACACAACATTTTCCAGGCCTTCTGCCGCGCAGAAACGCGTTTGGGCGAACGGCAAATCGGCAGATATGCAAAGTACTACGGTATTGTTGAGCGAACTGGCGCTCTTGTTGAATGCGCGTACGGACATTGCACAAGTAGGTGTATCGACGCTTGGGAAAATGTTGAGGACTTTGCGCTTGCCAGCATAGTCAGCTAATGAAACCAGGTTCCTGGCCTTGTCGGCGAGCTTGAAATCCGGTGCCTGCTGGCCTGTTTTCGGAAAATTTCCGCCGACTTCCACTGGATTGCCTTTTAATGTAACGGTACTGGTCATGATGGTTTCCTTGTTTTGATTGAAAATGGGGAGGGTGGGATGCAGTAAACAAAAACGCCCTATGGATTAATAGGGCGTTTTTGGCAGCACAAGTTCATTATTTATACATTGATTATCCCAGCAGATTCTCGCTGAGATAGCCTATGGTCATGGTTTGATTATGCAATACGCTGTCGTTGGTGTTCGGACGCGGTGCAAATTCGCCATAAGAATAGAAGCCGGTGATTGAGGTCTGCGGGCCAAAGATTTGTTTTACCGCAGCAATCTCATCCGAAGTCTGTTCAGCCATCACGCCCTTGCGTCCCACACAGCTTACGCAAAGAGCCAAGCCTGGCTGGCTCATGTTGGTGGCAGTGAGTTTGCCTGTGACCAGGTTGGCTGCTCCGCTGGCACCATCTATCAGGCGCTCATGCGTGGTTTGGCAAAGCCGTACGGTGTGGCCTTCCTGTACGTTACCGGCGAATGTCATACTGTTTTTGGCAGTATCTATGGCCAACAGGGTACGGATCTTCTCCACATCGCGTTTGCCTTCTTCAATAATGGCAAATGGGAATTTCAAGCCGGTGCCGGGTAATCCCTTGGCGTAATGCTCACCTATATACATGCGATACAAAGGTAGAGCGGGCTTGCCATCAAGCTCATATACCACGTTCTTTTCGGAGCGCGTAACCTTGCGTGGCGGGCCATAAGGTTTCCAGCCACCCAGGGCGCCGCTCGCGGTGATCAGGTTGTCACCGTACAGGCCTACCGCAACGACAAGGCCGTCAGAAACAGTTTCATTGAACAGCTGCAGGGTTTTGACGAAGCTACCGCCATCGCCTGCCATGCCGCCCACAATTGGTATTTCACCAAGCACGCTCTGGAAGCCGCTCAGTAGCTCGGAGCCATTGACCTTCAAGCCGTCCGAAAACAGCAGAACCGTACGCAGGCTGTCAGCCTTCAATTGTTTTGCCA
>CAZBSR010000155.1:0-3431 GCA_964494575.1 uncultured Methylophilaceae bacterium
TAGTATTTGTTACAGAGATGTAAAAGCATGACAAAAAACCCCTAGTAATTTGTAAGTCAGGAAAAGGCGATAGGACGTAGACTGTACATCCGGGTTGATGGTTATTTTTTTCGAAAACCTTAATAGGTTCAAATAATTAGAAGATCACCCAATAATGATTTATTCTATTACCAGTCCATACTCAGCAAAGAGTAGTATGGTAATTCCCGTAACATCTTAAAATCAGGTGAGTACGTTCAAAAGCCAAAGCCATGCTGAGTTATACACAAGACCCTCCTTCGAAAAGAGCGCTCAAGCAGCATTTCCTGGATGACCAGAAAGGCGCTTTCCCACCCGACACGCTCAATTGTGTGGCGCATCTCATACTTGCCATCGAAAATCCGGAGGAGATCATGGATATCGCTCTGGAGTATCTGGTAACCAAGCTGTCGGCAAGCCGGGCTGATATGGGCCTCCTCAAACCCGAGGACAGGTTTTATAAACCGTCATCCATTTTCTATGACAAACGTACTGATCCGCCCCAGTATGCGGGCGTAGCATTTCCAAACCAGGTCAAGGTTTTCCAGAAAACCTGGAGACAACGCTCCCCCGTGATTTGCGATAACGTCAATACCAACCCACTTTTATTCGATTCCAGGAAAAAGTTTCAGGCCATACAAAGCGAGTCCATCCTGTTCCAGAGGCTTTCGTGGAATAAAACACCGGTGGGAATGACATGTATCGATTTCACTTACGAGCCGCACGTATGGACACCGGAGGAAATCAGCTTTGTGGAGTCCTTCAGCGAAATCTTCCTGGGGCCGCTATTGGGTATTAGCCAATACTGGCATGACTCAGATAAATTCCATCTGATTAAGAAGCCCACACAGTCAGAGATGATGGCGATAAAGCTCGCGGCAAAAGGATATAGTTACAAACAGATTGCGAACGAACTGGGGAAATCCATCCGCACAGTGGAAAATCAGCTCAGAAATGCCAGATACACCCTGGATGCAGCCAACCAGGCCGAACTGATCAGCAAATGCCAGATATGGCTTTAAACAAATACCAATAAAAACGGGGCCGAAGCCCCGTTTTTATTTAAACCTATATTAATAGGCAAGTTACAAGCTTATTCGCCTGCTTCAACCTGGATGTTATTTTCAACCTCAGTCACACCCTTTACTGCCTTGGCGAGCTTAACGGCTCTATCGGCTTCTGCCTTGGTTTTAGCTGTACCGCTCAATTTCACGACGCCGGCATGATCTGTATCCACAGAGACATGAGTAGCACTTACCACTTTGTCTTTTGCATACTCAGCCTTGATCTTGGTGGTGATGACTGAGTCCTTGACTTCAGTTTTTACAGAGTCGCCATCTGCCGTAAAACCGGTAAGAGGCATAACCAGGGCACTAACCAACAACATGCTTTTGATGTAATTGCTTTTCATAATTGGGTTCCTTTGTCTTTATCTTGGATGTAATTTTTAACGATGGATGGAGATGAAAACTACGGGCTCATTATTAAAGCTTAAGGCAATCCCGAATATAAGAAGACATCCGAAACTATTGTAAGAATGGACTTACGATAATTTCCGGCATCCCGCGCCCCCCAATTTGTCAATGAGCCAGGGTGTGTCATTTATGCTAATCTTCAATAACTAAACTTGCGGCCAACAGTAACAAAAAGGATTTTGTTACGCTGCCCGCGACCTAAGAGGATTGACCATCGGCCATGCATACAGTCCCGGATATTTCAACAGAAGAGCGCCTTCAGACCTTGCAGTCCCATTGGGGGCATTACCTCGCAGGAGGCCAGTTTGAGGAGTTTATCGAATTTGTCCTCACGGTGAACAGCCTGGTAGCTTATTTCAACCGTTTACATTTGCCTGGACTGGTACGCCTCTGCGAAGGCCTGGAAAATATCTCCCTGGGCCAACTGGGGGACCAATCCACCCACCCGATATCAGATCAGGAAATGGGTCGTATCCAGCGCCAGATTGACGCATTGCTCGGCTCCGTGGAAATATCCAGGCCGGCGACTACAGAACGGCGTGCTGAACCAGTTGGTGCGCCGGTGGAAATCGACTGGATTAAGCCACGATCAGTATGGGTAGTCGCATACGAGGGGAAGCGTGAAGCCACGGATGCCCTGAGTTACCAATTATCATTCTTCGGTTTTAAAATCAGCGCCATGGAATGGGGCGCCTCGCAACCACCAAGCGAAATACCATTGGCGGTGCTGTTTGCACCCGCCAGTTCAGAAATAACACCGGAAGAACTCGCCTACATCCGCGCCATCCGTGCCAACTGTGCGGCGAGTCAGTTATTCTGCCTCGATGTGGAGGCCAAGGTTGAGCCCATCGTCGCCTTACTACGCGCCGGTATCGATGTCACCATTCCATTCGAAGAGAAATCTTCGGTCATTCTCAGCCGCATCCTCGATCTGGTGCAAACCAAAGAGCAGGAAAAAAGCCGGGTTCTAGTAGTCGAAGATTCGCAGGTAGCGATGGTGATGATTCAACGCACCTTGGCACAGCATGATATCGACACGTTCGCTGTTCATGATCCGGCAGAGTTACTCGATGCACTAGAAACCTATCGCCCGGATCTCGTCCTGACGGATATGCACATGCCTCTTTTCAATGGCATTGAGGTAACACGGGTATTACGGCAAATGCCTGACTACCACCTGCTACCCATTGTTTATCTCTCGGCCGAATCTGAAGTAGGCATGCAGGTTGAAGCCCTGCGCCTGGGCGGCGACCAGTTCCTGACCAAGCCATTCAACCCGATATTATTAGCGGCAATAGTGCAATCAAAAATCGAACGCTACCGCGAAACGCAACGCTCAACCCACTTGGATGGATTGACCGGCCTGCTTAACCATACCGCCACCAAATCGCGCCTGAAAACCATGGTCGAGAGAGCAGAAAATAACGGCACGCTAACCGTCTCTATGCTGGATATAGACCATTTTAAATCGGTCAACGATGCCTATGGTCATCCGGTAGGCGACCAAGTGATTCGGGGACTGGCGTGGCTGCTCAAGGGCCGCTTGCGCTCGAGCGACCTGATAGGCCGTTACGGCGGTGAAGAATTCCTGATCGCACTGCAAGATGTGAGGCCCGAACAGGCTGCCTGTGTCATTGACCGCATTCGCGAAGACTTCGCGACACTGCCACATACGCACGCCCACGGCACCTTGTATGCCAGCTTCAGTGCTGGTATTGCCTCTTACCCACACGAACTTACGGCAGATAGCCTCACCGAAGCGGCCGACGGAGCCATGCTACAAGCCAAGCGCCTGGGACGGAATCGCGTTGAAAGAGCATCTACACAATTGCGTCGGCAGGGCTAGAAAAAAGGCCTAGCCTTACGGCTAAGCCTTTTTTGGTTTGGTAGGGTGTGCGGGGATCGAACCCACGACAAACGGATTAAAAGTCCGCTGCT
>CAZBSR010000156.1:0-3406 GCA_964494575.1 uncultured Methylophilaceae bacterium
TAGCGTATGTAAGTTCGCGGCAACCGTTGCCATTGATGGCTGAAATAGCAAAAACGCGACCATCCCATCCATAGTCTTTTATAAATTTGTCCGCGCGCGCCTTCGCATCTTCCAGCATGTCCACTTTGTTCAAGACCAGCCAGCGCGGCTTATTGTATAGTTCTTCGTCGTACTTCCGCAGTTCTTCGACGATCGCCTGCGCTTCCTGTACCGGATTGGCGGCCTCATCAAACGGCGCAATATCGACCAGATGCAGCAGTAGCCGGGTGCGTGCCAAATGGCGCAGGAACTGGTGCCCCAGCCCGGCCCCTTCGGCCGCGCCTTCAATCAGCCCCGGCACATCAGCAATCACGAAGCTGCGATTGGTATCTACGCGCACTACGCCAAGATTTGGATGCAGGGTAGTAAACGGATAGTCGGCCACTTTGGGCTTGGCAGCGGATACCGAGCGGATGAAAGTGGATTTTCCGGCGTTGGGCATGCCCAGCAAGCCCACATCAGCCAGCACCTTGAGCTCCAGGTAAAGCTCGAACTCTTCACCCGGTTCACCCTTGGTGCACTGGCGCGGCGCACGATTGACGCTAGACTTGAAATGAATGTTGCCCAGCCCGTTGGCACCGCCTTTGGCCAGCAACACTTTCTCGCCATCATTGGCCAGATCGGCAATGATCTGCTCGCTGGCCTTGTCGGTGATAACGGTTCCTACCGGTACGCGCAACACCATATCCTCGCCGCGCGCTCCGTAACAGTCCGCGCTGCGACCGTTCTCACCGCGCTGCCCACGGAATACGCGAGTGTAGCGATAATCGACCAGCGTATTGATATTGCGGTCCGCAATCGCATAGACCGAGCCGCCGCGCCCGCCGTCGCCACCGCTAGGCCCACCCATAGGCTCATATTTTTCGCGGCGGAACGTGGCGACACCATTGCCGCCATCACCCGCATAGACCTTGATTGTTGCTTCGTCGATAAACTTCATAATTTAAACCGCACTCGCTCGTTTTTAGACAGCATAAACAAAAAAGCCCCATCTAACGACAGGGCTTTTTAATTGGTGCAATTAGCTTAAGCTGGAACGATACTGACCAGTTTGCGCTTCAAGGCGCCTTTTACAGTAAATGTCACCTTGCCGTCGACTTTTGCGAACAGCGTGTGATCTTTACCCATGCCTACGTTTTCACCGGCATGCATACGTGTGCCGCGTTGGCGAACAATAATACTGCCAGCGGAAACCACCTGCTCACCAAAGGCCTTGACGCCCAGTCGTTGTGAGTGTGAATCGCGACCGTTGCGGGAACTCCCGCCTGCTTTTTTGTGTGCCATGTCTTATTCCTTTTTAGCGGCTGGTTTGGCAGCTTTGGCTGCCGCCTTGGCCGGTTTAGCTTCTTTTGCCGCTACAGCTTCTTCTGCCTTCGCCGCTTTTGCCGGCTTGCTCGCAACCTTGCCGCCGAAATCGCCAATCTGGATCTCGGTATAGCTTTGGCGATGCCCTTGTGTCTTACGATAATGCTTACGGCGGCGGAACTTGAAAATCATCACCTTGTCGCCGCGACCATGCGAAATCACTGTAGCAGGCACAGTAGCGCCAGCAATCAAGGGAGCGCCAATAGTGACATCATCACCATCTGCAATCATTAATACTTTATCAATAGTGATGTCGCTACCGACTTCACCTGACAATTTTTCTACTTTTAACTTTTCGCCGGGGATTACACGGTACTGCTTACCGCCGGTCCTGATGACTGCATACATGATTAAACCTCGTTGGCCACGCATTTCAAATGAACCGCGTATTATACGGAAAAATCCAGCCCAAGCAAATCAATAATACAAATGATAAACAGGCTAATTGTTAAGCCGTACACGCCTAAATAGCCCATGGTAAAATGCACCGACTCATTTTTGACTGCCGCCCGTGTCCTTAACATTCATACAATCTTGCATCGCCAACGATATGAACGCAGTCGATGCAGTCATTCGCAGATCGCTGCATTCCGAAGTCGCTTTAGTCAACCAGGTCGCAGATTATATTGTAAATAGCGGCGGCAAGCGCTTGAGGCCTTCGCTGGTGCTGCTCTCCGCCGGGGCATTCGGCAATGTCGCACCGCAACATCACGAACTGGCAGCGGTGGTTGAGTTCATCCATACGGCAACGCTGCTGCATGACGACGTGGTCGACGAGTCCGCCATGCGCCGCGGCCGCGCTACGGCCAACACCCTGTTTGGAAATGCAGCCAGCGTATTGGTCGGCGACTTTATCTATTCACGCGCTTTCCAGATGATGGTAAGTGTACAGAACATGCGCGTCATGGAGGTACTGGCCGAAGCCACCAATATCATTGCCGAAGGCGAGGTTTTGCAGCTGCTCAATTGCCATGACGCCAGCATCACCGACGAAGCCTACCTGAAAGTCATCCACTACAAGACCGCCAAGCTGTTTGAAGCGGCCACGCGCTTGGGAGCCATCATCAACAATGCTTCCGATGCCGATGAGCAGGCAATGGCCGAATATGGTATGCGTCTGGGAACGGCGTTCCAGCTGATCGACGATGTGCTGGATTTGAGCGGCAACAGTACCGAGATCGGCAAGAACCTGGGGGATGACCTCGCCGAAGGCAAGCCCACATTGCCGCTCCTATTCGCCATGCGCAACGGCACTGAAAATCAGCGCAAGATCATCAGTCATGCCATCGAAAAAGGCGGCCTGGAAGAATTGCCGGCTGTGATACAGGCCGTGCATGAGACCGGGGCGCTGGATCACGTCAGGAAGCTCGCCCAGAGAGAGGCTGATATCGGCTGTGCTGCGATTGCGCACCTGCCGGATACCGATTATCTGCAGGCTTTGCATAAACTTGCCGACTTTGCGGTGAATCGCAGTTATTAGGCAATCAGCAAATAAAGCGACCTGATTAGCCGCTCTTGAAAATCAAGCGCTTCTTAATTCAATGCTATGGCCTCGCCGCTTTCAGCATGGTAATAGCTCAAATGCGCGCACTCGCTGGTTCCGGTAGTAAGCGTGCCGTCAAATAGGGCTTGGCCATCCACATCAACAACCGCATAACCATTGTTATATAAGGTCACCTCTGCCTGCTGTCTGCCCTCACGCATGACAAAGCTCATGTAATTTTCATCTTCCTCTTCATCATACAACTCCCAGTTGGCACGACCAGTTAGCTGTTCCAGCCAGCCACGCAAGTCCACCTCCACACGGCAGATGATTGGCGTGTCCCATATATTTTGTGCGCTTGTTTCTATTTGATCCTGTTCCATGTCAGTTTTTCCTGGTTTCATAGGGCTAATCTGGCGACTTTAATTCAGAATTCAAGAGGCTGGGCTCAATGCCAACTCCACTCGCGGGCAAGGTTGCCATGACCTATATAACGATGGGATGATGCTGCAAGTTTAC